>DAOUVA010000400.1 GCA_030667885.1 Phycisphaerae bacterium | reverse complement strand
TGGCGATAATGAAATGGATGTACGGATTTATCGGCAACTACGGGGTGGTCATTATTATATTAGTTTTCCTGATGCGGCTGGCCATGCATCCGATTACCAAGAAGAGCCAGATATCGATGAGCAAGATGAGCAAGCTGGCTCCGATGTCGGAAGAGATAAAGAAAAAATACGCCAACAACAAGGCCGAGATGAACAAACAGATGATGGCTCTTTACCGGAAGCAGGGCGCTTCCCCGATTATGGGCTTCCTTCCTATGATGGTTCAGATGCCGATCTGGATTGCATTGTGGAGCGCGGTTTACGCCAGTATTGAGCTTCGAGGCGCATCGTTTTTGCCGTTCTGGATTACGGACCTTTCGGTGCCGGACGCCCTTTATAGATTTCCTACGGAAATAGTTCTGCCTTTACTGGGCTGGAAGATAGAATCGTTTAATTTGCTGCCGCTCATGATGGGCGTTGCTTTCTTTCTGCAGCAAAAACTAATGCCGTCCCAGGCGTCGGCGGCGAGTAATCCGCAAGTGGCCCAGCAGCAGAAAATGATGATGATTATGATGCCGCTGATGTTTCCATTGATGTTATACAAGGCGCCGTCGGGTGTGAATTTGTATATTATGTCCAGCACTTTTGCCGGCGTTTTCGAGCAATACGTTATTCGCAAGCACATCCGGGAAAAGGAAGAAGCCGAATCGCAGGGTATGGTTGCGGTAACGAGCAAGACCGGCGGGAAGGTCAAAAAGAAAAAGCCCAAGCCGTTTTACAAAAATATGTAATGCGGCTGCAATTATCATTCCTGTTGAAGGGGCTGTTGAAAAACAAACAGCAATGATTGCTTTAGGCCGATGGTAATGTCGGATGTATGAACTTAGAGATACAATCGTAGCTGTCAGCAGTCCGAGCTGCGACAAAAGAGTAATAATTCGCATGACGGGTCCGGATACATTCGAGACCTGCAAACAGATTTTCTTTTCGCCGATTACCAAAAACAAATCCGGGATTGTGTGCGGCAGTGTATCAGTCGATGATGAGCTAAGCATTGATACGCAACTGTATTTATTTTTTGCCCCGCATTCCTATACCGGCGATGATATAGCCGAGATTCATATCGATACGAACGCGGCGGTTACTGAGGTATTAATTGACGGTTTATTAGGCAGAGGGCTTCGGATGGCGGGCCCGGGGGAATTCACGGCGCGGGCGTATCTGAACGGCAAAATCGACCTGGCCCAGGCCGAGGCGGTGAACGAAATCATCGTAAGCTCGAACGCATTTCAATTAGACGCGGCGGAGAAACTTCTGAGCGGGCGGCTATCGGAAACTACGGCAAAGGTGCGCTCGGCGATAGTGGATTGTCTGAGTTTAATCGAGGCGGGGCTGGATTTCAGCGCCGAAGATATAGAGCCGGAATCGGGCGCAGAAGTAATTGAAAGACTTCTCGGTGTGAAGGGGCAACTCGAAGAGCTGCTGGCAGGGAGCATCAGGTATGAGGGCCTGATAGATTTGCCGGCGGTTGGAATTGCCGGTGCTCCGAACGCTGGAAAGAGCAGCCTGCTTAATAAACTATTAGGCAAAGAAAGGAGTATCGTCTCGCACAGGCGCAAGACCACCAGAGATGTGCTGAGCGCTGAGTATTCGTTGGCGCATTGCAGGTGCGTTTTGTTCGATTGCGCGGGTTTGATGATACGGCCGGAGGATGTCCTTGATGAACTGGCACAACTGGCGGCGGTTGAGGCGCTGCGAAACAGCGCTGTGGTCGTATTCTGTATCGATATATCAAAAGCCGACTTCTCTGAGGACATTTCAATAGGCGAACTCATCGAGCCACAGATTTTATTACCGGTCGCGACCAAATGCGATTTGGTATCCGAAGAGGTGTTATCCAGCCGCGTTGCGGAGCTGAATGAATTGTTCGGCGGTGAGCTTTTGGCAATTTCCAGCGAAACCGGCGCGGGCTTAGAAGTTTTGAGAGAGACAATTGACGAAAAAATTCTTGAGCTGGAACCTGGTTTTGCAGCTTCTAAAACAGCCGGGACCCCATTTTCCGAGAGCGTTGAAAGCTCTGTTGCGCTAACGGCGCGGCACAAACAGGCGGTTACCGAGGCGATTGGGAACGTCGATGAATCGATTGTAGAATTGGAGGCGGGCAATGATGAGGTCGCGGCGATGATGCTTCGAGGGGCTTATCAGGCGGTTTCAGGTATCGAATCGGCCTCTGGTGGACACATCGACGAGCAGATACTGGAGCAGATATTCAGTCGATTCTGTATAGGTAAATAAGCCGAAGCGAGACATCACCAAAGTGCCTCGCTCCGGCTTTTCGCGATTGCCGTTTTGACGTGCGGCAACCTACTTGTTAAGGAGTCTATTTTTGTTCAGCGGAGTCTTTGCTTATTTATCTTTCGCTTCGAATTCCGCATCGATTACGTCTTCGGCCGGTTTTCTTTTAGTTTCATCTTCGGTTGGTGGAGGCGGCGTCTGCTCGGGCTGGCCGGGTTGTGGTTGAGGCTCTGAGGCGGCCTGCTTTTTTGCGGCCTCTTCGTAAAGCACTTTGCCAAGTTCCTGACCGGCGGTGCCGAGGTTTTCAATGGTTTTCTTTATCGCATCGGCGTCTTCACCTTTAACGGCCTCTTTGAGATTGTTTACGGCGTTCTCGATGTTGCTGCGTACATCGGCGGAGACCTTGTCACCATGTTCTTTGAGGGTTTTTTCCGTCGAATAAACCAACTGGTCGGCCTGGTTTTTCAGGTCAACAACCTCTCTTTTCTTTTTATCTTCCTCGGCGTGGCTCTCTGCATCCTTTGCCATATTCTCGACTTCATCTTCGCTAAGACCCGAGCTGGATTTAATCTCGATGGACTGCTGCTTGCCGGTGCCGAGGTCCTTGGCGGAGACGTTCAGGATACCGTTTGCGTCAATATCAAATGCAACTTCAATCTGAGGGATACCTCGAGGCGACGGCGGAAGATCGGCAAGCTGAAACCTTCCGAGCGAGCGGTTGTCCCGTGCAAATTCTCTCTCGCCCTGGAGGACGTGGATGTCAACGGTGGTCTGGCCGTCTGCGGCGGTTGAGAAAGTCTCCTTCTTGCTGGTCGGAATCGTGGTATTTCGTTCGATCAATCTTGTCAAAACACCGCCGAGGGTCTCTACACCCAGCGAAAGCGGGGTCACATCCAAAAGCAGGATGTCTTTTACGCCCGCGTCGCCGGCCAGGACTGCGCCCTGAACGGCGGCGCCAACTGCGACGACCTCGTCGGGATTGATGCTCTTATTCGGTTCTTTTTCGAAGACGTCTTTGACGATTTCCTGGACTTTCGGGATTCTTGTCGAACCGCCGACGAGTAATATTTCGGCGATCTCGCCGGGATTTAGTTTTGCGTCGGAGATAGCCTTGCGGCACGGGGTTTTGAGCCGTTCGAGAATGGGTTCTACGAGTGACTCAAATTTGCTTCTGCTAAGAGTAACCTGCAGGTGCTTGGGCCCTTTGGCGTCAGCGGTTATAAAGGGCAAGTTAACGGTGCTTTCGAGCTGGGTGCTCAATTCGCACTTTGCCTTTTCAGCGGCTTCTTTGAGGCGCTGGTGAGCCATCGGGTCGCCACGCAGGTCGATTCCCTCTGTCTTTTTGAATTCGTCGGCGAGGTAGTTTATGAGTACCGCGTCCAAATCATCACCACCGAGATGCGTATCGCCGTTGGTGCTTAGGACCTCGAAGACGTTATCGCCGATATCGAGGATAGAAACATCGAAGGTTCCGCCGCCGAAGTCGAAGATGGCGACCTTTTCGTTCGTTTTCCTTTCAAGCCCGTAGGCAAGCGCCGCGGCGGTGGGTTCGTTTATTATGCGCTCGACCTCGAGGCCGGCGATTTTGCCGGCGTCTTTTGTGGCCTGTCGCTGCGAGTCGTTGAAGTAGGCAGGGACGGTAATGACGGCACTGGTAACCGGTTCGCCAAGGTAATCCTCGGCGGTCTTTTTCAGGTCCTGCAGAATCATAGCCGAGATTTCGGGCGGAGTGTATTCCTTGCCTCGTATATCGACCTTAACCAGCTCGTCCGCGGCTCCGGTTATCTTGTAAGGGACGGTTTTTTCTTCCGATGAGACTTCGTTGTGGCGGCGGCCCATAAAACGCTTGATTGAAAAGACGGTGTTTTCGGGGTTTGTCACCTGCTGGTGGCGTGCTATCTGGCCGACAAGCCTTTCGCCTTTATCGGTAAATCCGACGACGGAAGAGGTCAGCCGGGAGCCTGAAGAGTTAATCAGTACTTTCGGCGCTGAGCCTTCCATAACGGCCACTACCGAGTTTGTTGTTCCTAAATCTATTCCGATTATTTTAGCCATAGTTATATTCCTTTCGCAAAAAATCCATCTTCTTAGACTTAAATATGCAAAAGACGTGCCAGTTGGTGGATTATGTTGTCTTAAACTGTTTAACATGTTTATTTGTAAGAAGTTATAATTTTCTCGGGTGTTGTTTTGTTGATTTGAGGATGTCAATTTTTGTGCCATTTTGGCAGATTGGGCCTGCAAAGGCTTAACCCCTAAGAGCGGTTTCGACATTGGGTTTGTTTCCTTCGACAGGCTCAGGACTTGCGCTTCGCTCCAGTTGGCTTTGTTTGGCTTTGAATTGGGTTTGTATTGGCTTAAATTGGGTTTGAATTGGCTTTGTTTTTTCGCTTGGTAAGCGGAATAAAATCTCGTATTTACTTGTTATAAAAGAGCTTATGCCAATTTTAGTGTTTCTGAAATTGGGTTTGTTTT
>DAOUVA010000401.1 GCA_030667885.1 Phycisphaerae bacterium | reverse complement strand
CTTCCCTCGTCCTTCGTCAATCCTCCGTCATCCGTCGTTCCTTTTCGGATGAAAACAAAAATTCTTAAAATTTATATTCTAAAAATGTTTGACAGCAGGCCCCAATTGTGTAAAATAGTCCTTTTTGTGTAGTGAAAGAGAGTATGTCTATGAAGAGCTTTATGGCAAAAAAAGAGCAGGTCGAGCATAAATGGGTGCTCGTGGATGCTGAAGGGGCCATTCTTGGCCGAATGGCGGCTAAAATTGCGCCCATACTGATGGGAAAGAACAAACCAACATATACGCCCCACGTAGATACAGGCGATTATGTGGTTGTCGTGAACGCTGAGAAAATTCAGCTTACCGGCAAAAAGGCCCAGACGAAGGAATACGACTATTATACGCATTTTCCGGGCGGGCATAAATACGTCAGCTTTGCCGATATGATAGCCAGAAAACCTGAAAGGGTTATTGAACTGGCCGTACGGCGAATGTTGCCCAAGAACAAACTCGCCAGGCAAATGCTGAAAAAGTTAAAGGTTTACCGAGGCCCCGAGCACGAAAACCAGGCCCAGAAACCAGAAAAAATTGAACTCTTTAAGTAAAGAATAAGAATTATGGTAGATATCCAAATAGGTACACAAACAGATACCCAAACAGATACAAAAGCTGATACACTTAATTTAAACGTTAGTACTCAGCAAGCCCGGAAGTCGGGCTCGTCCACTGGGCCAAAGGGTGGTTTCTGGTGGGGAACCGGCAGAAGAAAAAGCTCCGTTGCCCGTGTACGAATCAAACTCGGCGATGGAAAATTGCAGGTCAATAAAAAAGAGCTTAAAGAGTACTTCGTTAGGGAGCAGGACAGAAAAGCCGTGGTCGCTCCTCTGGTGTCTGTTGGGGCAGAAAAAACTTTTGATATATTTATCAACGTCAAAGGCGGTGGTACAACCGGACAGGCCGGTGCCTCACTTTTGGGTATTGCAAGGGCACTAAAAAAGTATGATACAAGCTATATGCAGGCCCTGCGTGACGGCGGACACCTTACAAGAGACCCAAGAATGGTCGAAAGGAAAAAGCCCGGACAAAAAGGGGCAAGGAAAAAATTCCAGTTCTCAAAGCGGTAATTCGCAAATTATTTTGGATTTTCAAAAGAGCCACTGGACTTTCCGGTGGCTTTTTTATTTGGAGATGTAAATTGAAATGTCAAGATTAGACCATAAAACAAAGGGTGCCGCATTAATGGTTCTGGCGAGCATTTTTTTCTGGATAGCCGGCTGCCTTGTCAAAAGCGGTTCATATATCGGCGCTAACAACCTGACTTTTTTTCGGTTCGTCATTGGGCTGGGCCTTATCGCCACTGCCGCTATGGCAGGGCGGGCCAGGCTCGTCTTTGTCGACAAAAAGCTGCTGCTGCTGCGGGGCCTTATAGGAGGGACGGCTGTATTTATAACGCTTTTGAGTATAACCAAGCTGGGACTCGGCAAAGGTATGGTTCTGATAAATTCGTACCCGATTTTTGGAAGTATTATCAGTGCGATTTTTCTGAAAGAGAAGCTCCGGCTGTTCGATATATGGGCTATCCTGATGGCTATGGTGGGTATTTACTTCTTAGCTTACGACGAACAGAATGGTTTTTCATTACTGGTCTTTGGCGGATATGAGCTTTTAGCCGTTTTCGGCGCGGTACTTGCCGGGTTCGCTGTCACAATAATACGAAAGCTCCACGATACGGACAGCTCACTGGCCATTTACTTTTCACAGTGTTTGGTCGGGATGTGGCTTTTAATAGGGCCTGCTTTGAGCAGTAAAGAGGCTGTTGACTCAAAAGGCATCTTTCTCCTGCTGGGCCTCGGCACCAGCATCACTATCGGTCAGCTCTTGATGACAGAAGGCTTTAAGTATGTGCCGGTCAAGACCGGTTCATTGCTGATGATGTTAGAGACGGTATTGTGCTATGTAGCAGGCGTGGCAATATTCAGCGAACCTTTGACCTGGCCAAGCCTATTGGGTTCGGTATTGGTTATTGGTGCTTGTGCGTCGGTCCTGCTGAGGAGGAAACTTGACCACTAAAGGCCAACCTGATATTCTTTGCCAATACTTTACAATTGAAAGGAAGATGAAATGATAAAAGTTGCGATAATCGGAGCAAGCGGATATACCGGGTCCGAGTCGATACAGATTCTCCTGCGGCATGAGCAGGCGGAGCTTACTTATCTGACTGCGCTGCCTGAGGAATGCGGAGCGGTCGAGGATGTTTTCCCGCAATTTAAAGGGCGTTGCCCATTGCAAATCGAGCCGCTGGACCTCGATAAACTATCAGAGCTGGCTGATGTTGCCCTTTGCTGTCTGCCTCATAAGGTCTCTATGGGATTCGTACCGAAACTCCTGGATGCCGGAGTGAAGGTGATTGATTTCAGTGCGGACTATCGGCTCAAAGATGTTGAAGTTTATGAAAAGTACTATGTTAAGCATACCGATACTGAGAATCTTATGCACGCCGCTTTCGGTCTTCCTGAACTTTTCCGCGAGCAGATAAAAGGAGCCAGTCTCGTCGCCAATCCCGGTTGCTATCCGACGGGAGCTTCTTTGGCTATGGCACCGCTGCTCAAAAAAGGCTTGATAGAAACCGAAAATGTCATCGTCAACTCGGTGACAGGTACTTCAGGCGCGGGGATGAAACCTTCGAGTAAATTTCATTTTCCGAATATGAACGAGAATCTTTTTCCCTACGGCATCGGCACACACCGCCATATGCCCGAGATAGAACAAATCACAAGTAATGTCGCAGGAAAGAAAGTTACTGTATTGTTTCAGCCGCACGTGGGGCCTTTCGATAGAGGGATTCTCTCGACGGTTTATTGTCAGCCGAAGACGAAGCTCAGCGATGAAGACCTGTCGAAGCTGTATAATGATTTCTACCAGGACGAGCCGTTTGTTCAGGTACGCAAGGATGCTCCCGCTGTTAAAGATGTCGCCGGGACAAACTACTGCCATATTTTTGTAACTTGTGTGAAAGGCAAAATCGTTTGCTTTTCCGCGATTGACAATCTTGTAAAAGGCGCCTCGGGCCAGGCGATTCAGAATATGAATATTATCTTCGGCCTCGAAGAAACACTGGGTCTTAAATAGGAGTAAAATGACGAGTCGTGTACTTAACGTTGCAACGTGTCAATTTGCCGTTAGTGATTCGGTAAAGCGAAACGCGAATAGAATCTGTGAATTTTTGCGCAAGGCGAAAAAGGCCAGGGCCGATATCGTTCATTTTTCCGAATGCGCTCTGAGCGGTTATGTAGGTACCGACTTTCCAAATTTTGCCGGATACGATTGGGACTTGCTCAAAGAAGAAACACAAAAGATTATGGCCCTTGCCGGCAAGCTTAAGATTTGGGTCGTTCTTGGAAGTACGCACAGATTGACCGAGCCGAACAAGCCGCACAACAGCTTGTATCTTATCAATCCTCAAGGAAAAAGTGTTAACCGTTACGACAAAAGATTCTGCACCCCCGGCGATTTACGCCGGATGACGCCGGGCAGCAGATTTGTGAACTTTACCATCAAGGGCGTTAAATGCTCACTGCTTATATGCTTTGATTTGCGATTTCCCGAGTTATATCGCCCACTTTACAAAGAGGGGGTAAAGTGCGTTTTCCAGTCGTTTTACAACGCCCGCCAACAGGGCCCGAGCGTCCATACGCACATTATGCGGCAGACGATGCAGTGCCGGGCTGCGACTAATTATTTCTGGACAAGCTGTGCAAATTCGAGCGGGTATTATTCCCCGTATCCATCTTGTTTTATCCAGCCGGACGGTAAAATAGTACAACAGCTAAGGCTGAATCGTCCCGGCATAATGGTTAATTCGGTTGATTTGAACAGGAAATTCTACGACCCGATGGCCGATTTCAGGGATATGGTTCTTGCCGGAGCCCTCAACAACGGCAAAAAAACTATCGCAGACCGGCGCTCAAAAAACACAAAAAGCCTTTAATATCAGCCGTTGAAAACTTTTTCTATTCTGTGAATACTAATTATGAATGAGTTATTAAGTACAATTTTAGCAGAGTCCGAAGGGCTTAATATTTTCCTGCTTTTAGGTATAGCAATTTTTGGCGGGACGGTGGGGGCCAAGATAATTCAACACCTTCATATTCCCCAGATAATCGGTTACATAATTATAGGCGTAATACTTGGGCCGGTGCTGGGTGTTATTTCACCTCAGACAATAGAGGCTCTCGAACCAATCAACCTGTTCACATTGGGGATTATCGGTTTTTTAATTGGCGGTGAGCTTAAACGCAATATCTTTGTAAAGTTTGGCAGGCAGGTTCCCGCTATTTTGCTGTTCGAAGGCGGAATAGCCTTTTTATTGGTCGGGTCTCTTTCTTTCGCTGCACTTTGTTTGTTCTTTGACTGGCACATGGCATTAGCGGTTGGAGTAGTATTCGGGGCCATCTGTTCGGCGACAGATCCGGCTTCAACTGTAAGTGTACTGTGGGAATACAAGACACGCGGGCCTCTGACAACGATGCTCACGGCGATCGTTGCGCTCGATGATGCGCTTGCTTTGATTCTTTATATTATAAGTGTCAGTTTGGCGACTTTTCTCACCGGCCATAAGGAAGCTGGTCTTCTTACAATGATGTTTCATTCATTTTACGAAGTTATCGGTTCCCTGGCACTGGGCCTGGCGGCAGGCCTGATATTAAGATGGATTATAAGACGGCTTGATGATGAAGAGAAAATCCTGGTTTTTGCAATCGGTCTTTTAGT
>DAOUVA010000407.1 GCA_030667885.1 Phycisphaerae bacterium | reverse complement strand
GAGCTGTAACAGCCGAGTTTAGGATAGAAATCGGCGCCGATGTCATCTCCACCCGGATAGTGTTTGGGTTCGCCCTTTTTTACAGATTGCTGATGGTTCCAGTGCTCATAGAAATTGTCGGTCTGGGGATTACCATACCACGGGTAATAAAAAGTATGAACATCATAGTTTGGCTCTGGTTCACCGGCTCGAACCCCGGCTTGCCCGGAACCGAAACAAATCGTCAAGGCAATTGCAAGCGATACTGCCAGCCGAATCTTTGCTTGTCGTTCCATCACGCTTTAGCTCCTTGATTCGTTGTTGAAATTGATGAGTTCTGCGTCCATTATTCTACACTATTCTGACGCTGTGTCCATGTGCACCTTTGGCATGAAGCCATATTTAAGTGAAATAGGTAATACACGTATGTCTGAGAAATTAATTGTGCTTTCCTCCACATTTCAGTGGATTTTTTTACAAAACCGCAATAAAGTCGAACATTGAATCGTCTTTTATGTTAACCAACTTTTAGGAAAGATGAGGACAAGTCTGCAATCGCAGATAGTTGCCGTAAGTGCGGCTCTGCATGAATTTATAAGCAGGAAACGAAATGGAGGCTACTATGAAAAAAACAAATCAATTGAGTATGGTTATGGTCTGTGTAATCCTGATGTGCGCAAGCTGTTTGTTCGCACAGGATTGGCCTCAGTGGCGCGGACCCAACCGGGATGGCAAGGCCAGCGGATTCAAAGCTCCCAGCCAATGGCCGAGTGAGCTGACGCAGAAGTGGAAGACGACGGTGGGCTCGGGCGATGCGACACCAGCCTTAGTGGGCAACAAACTCTACGTATTCACACGGCAGGGCGACGAAGAGGTTACCCTATGCCTGAATGCAGACAGTGGAAAGGAACTGTGGAAGGATAAATATCCGGCACAGGCCGTAACAGGAGCTGCTTCCCGCCACCCCGGGCCGAGAAGCTCGCCTACAGTGGCAAATGGAAAGGTCGTTACAATAGGTGTTGGCGGGGTACTGTCCTGCCTGGATGCCTCCACCGGTAAAGTCCTCTGGCGTAAAGACCCGTTCCCTAAGAAAGTGCCAAGATTCTTCACCTCTACCTCTCCCATAGTCGTTGACGGAATGGCCATAGCTCAGCTTGGTGCACAGGGCGGCGGTGCGATTATTGCATACGACCTGGCAACTGGAAACGAAAAATGGCGGTGGTCAGATGAAGGCCCTGACTACGGCTCGCCCGCCCTGTTGACGGTAGCCGGAACGAAGCAGATCGTCACACCAACCGAAAAAAGCCTCGTGGGGATTGGCGTAGCAGATGGCAAACTCCTATGGCAAATTCCGTCCATACCACCAGGGAGAGCTTACAACGCCTCCACCCCGATAGTGGATGGTCAAACTGTGATTTATGCCGCAAAGGGACGGGGTACCAAGGCCGTGAAAATTGGAAAGCAGGGGAATGCTTTTGTCACCAAAGAACTTTGGAGCAACGCAGAACTGGGGGTGCAGTACAACACGCCCGTGCTCAAGGACGGCCTTCTCTTCGGGCTTTCTGATACCGGCAATCTCTTCTGCATAAACGCCCAGAACGGCCAGACGGCATGGACCGATGAAACACAGCGAGACCGCGGCGGCTTCGGGGCTATTGTCGATGCCGGCTCTTGTCTTATGGCACTGCCCAGCAGCTCCGAACTGATTGTTTATAAACCGAGTAAAAATCAATACGAGGAGCTTGCAAAAATCAAAGTGGCAGATTCACCCTCTTATTCGCACCCGGTTATTGCCGGTAACAGAATCTTCATCAAGGACCAGGAGTCGGTTGCCTTATTAACGATTCAGTAAGATTTGTTTGTTTGAGTGAACAAAAGAGCAGGCGGTTCTAAGGAATTGGCCTGCTCTTTTTTGATATGTAAGATATTTCTTACAATTTTCTTTTCAATTTATATATTTGGCCTGAACTGCATTCAAAAGCTGACTTTTTCTGGTATATCCCCTTATGCTGATAGGTATAGTAGGTATTATCCGAAAAAAGGGTCAGATGTTTAATCTACATTTTTAGCGACTGGCATGTGAGCAATGTTGGCAAACAATGGCGGATTTGGCCTCTTTTTGTTTATTTAACTGCCTTTAAGTATTACTTTTACGAAAAAATCTAACTCTCGGCTCAGAACCGGACAAATGCTGGCTCTGGAGGAGATGTCGAACAGTTCCACAGATCAACCCCAGGCAAATCAAACATTGCTTATAGACAGATTTGAACTTTTTTGGTATAATTATACACAGCGAAATAAAGCGGCCGAATGTCGATTGTTTATTTGACTGTAATATTCCTTATTTTGCGGTTTTGAAATACCTTTTTATGAGGAACAAAGCCCCAATGGTGTTGCCAGAAACAGATACGTGCCAAAATAACGTAAAGACAGCAACCGAGATTTTTACCGAATACAAAGATTTTATTCATATGGTGATCTATTCACAGGTTAAGAATAGATCTCATGCAGATGATATATTTCAGGATTTTTTTATTTCTCTTGTTTCTAAACCCATACCTCAGAATGTTAAAAATATCAAAAGCTATCTCTATAGAGCTATATGTAATGATATTGTTGATACTCAACGTAAGGTAGAAAAATATAATGCTCAAATTCATAAATATAAAAAAAGATGTAATTTTTCTATCAACAATACCGAGTTGGAAAACGCCTTAATTAGAGAAGAGCAGATGAATAAGATGTTCGATCTTATTAAGGGACGATTGACGAGCAGTCAATCTCAGGCGATTGCTTTACGGTATGGGACTAACAGTACCATAAAAGAAGTCGCTGAGAAAATGGGCGTAAAGTGTACATCTGTCAGCAGGTATATCTGTACAGGGCTCAGAAGGATGCGTCAATCTTTTAAGTGAGGTAATGATAATGATCACCCAAAACCATAATTCAATGTGTGAAGAGGCTAAGCTGTATTATTATGACTGTCTATGTGACGAAAGCCGTGGACTCATCCCGCAATCTATCACTAAACACATAGAGCGATGCCAGAACTGCCAAAAGCAGATAAACCAGCTTAAAGTTGCGTTATCGCAAAAAGATTGCACCAAATCACAGCACATGCAAGACCTCTCGGCTGTTACTACTATGCTTCAACTTCATTTTGCGTATATTGGTGAACATGTAACCTGCGAAACAGTCAGACCGTTTCTGCCCGGCTTCTTAGACCCGGCTATAGAGATTAGAATACCAACACCGATAACGGTTCATCTGGACAATTGCCCCAAGTGCGCCGAAGATTTAAAAGAAATCCAAAAGCTGAATCTTAACAGCACACAATTATACGGATTAAGCCAGTTCTTTGCGAAAGGGCATTCACGGGAAACCACGGAATTTCCCGATATGGCAGCAGTTTCAGCTATGGCCGAACGGGCCGATTCTGAGGTCGCCACAATATATAACATAGATGAATCCGCCAAAGCCCGGGAGACTGTCAAACCAGATGACCTTTATGCCGGTTTTCCAATAAGTGTAGAAGTAATAGAACAGAAAGTAGATGTTGAACAGCCGGTGTCAAATATCAATTTTGCTGCCGCCTTGAAAGAAAAAGTCTCAGCAATGAATCTGAAACCTTTTCTAAAAATCGCCGTTGCAGCAGCGGCGGTTATTTTAATAGGCTTTGCGCTATTGCTCAATACAACCTCTGCAAAAGCTGTTACTATCCAGCAGATTTACAAGGCCCTCGATATAATAAAGAACGTTCATATCTTGAAGTCGGCGCCAGACGAAACAGGACTTCTAACAAAAATTACAGAAGAGAGATGGGTATCGCGGACATTAGATATTTATATGTGGAAAAACGAAACAGGATTTGTTTTGTGGGATGTTTCTAATCGCTTAATAAAAACTAAGGAATACGAGACCAGCGAAATTGAAATGAACCAATTGCTTGAAGATGACATTCCCGGAATCAAACAGAAAATAAGCGGCTCTTTAGGTATAGTACCATTTAATATTCCCCCAGGCTCTGAATTGCATCGTGTACATGATGAAATCCCGGGAGTCGCCGAAGGGATTGAGATATACGATTTGGAGTTGGTAACGAGAAAATATAGCGGTTCCACCGAATTCAAGAAATTGCGGTTTTTTGTTGATCCCAAAACGAATCTTCCCCAAAGGATCGAAATCTCCAGGAAATCAACTGCCGATGATGAATACAATTTGATATCGATGATTGAAGTTAAATATTTAACTGATAGCGAAATACAGGCAGTTATTAAAGACGCTGGCTTTTAGTCATTGTTGTTTTTGATTGGACGCCAGAGTGGATAGCGATTATTATAGCCGGCCTCGGTTTTCTCAACAAATAAATCTTCTGCTTGTCTGCGTTCGACATGTCCATCAACAAATCCGACGTTGACTTTTTTGTTCGGATGGCGGCCGACTATAGCGTCCCATCTCTGGTCGGACCGTAAAGTTTTTTCTTTGTTAATCTTTAGGCCGGGCACATAAGTATTATCTTCAAGAGAACTACCGAGAGACATAGGTGGAACATCCGTAACATGCCACCAGTTTATCATGCTGTAGCCGCTGTCAACTATCAGTAAAGTTTCGCTATGCCTTTGTATATCACCTTTGTTCAAAGGCGTTCCGATAAATTCCGCACGGCTTTTTCTGCCGCTTGCATTTTTACATATGGACTGGTTCACGCCGT
>DAOUVA010000379.1 GCA_030667885.1 Phycisphaerae bacterium | reverse complement strand
GGGATCTTTTGAAGTCTTAAAAGACATCCTGCCTCGCGACAGGACTCTTACAGGTTCACCGTAACCGGCGCCGAGTATAACGACTTTAGCCTCCTGTTCGAGCGACCTATTTTTTATGTTCTCCCAGTCTTCCGGCTTGGGAGTCCACTCTTGCCGCAGTGCCAGAAAATTCATACACGGTTTGCCGTCGGTAAACTCAAACCGTATCAGCCATGACCTCGATGCAGTAACACTGTCATTCCAGCGATATACGGGCGGGACCATCTCGGGTGGAAACAGCGTTTCATCAAGGGGATACTCGATAGTAATGTCGTTGTAATCCTTGTGTCCCTGATAGACGGCAAGAATATCTTCAACGCGGTATGTATTTGGCTGTAGAGTTCTATAAAGAATTGCTGCGCCGCCCAGCATTACTGCAGCAACAGCTATTACTATAACTTTCTTACGCATCAGAACTCTCTTATTCAAAACGCCATCGCCCTTAAAGCCGGTATTTGCTCTACAATCACACATATCCTTACTTAGCTACGTAGCCAAATCTCTTTTATATAATGCTACCAAGTCTGACCTGTTGATTCAAGGATTCTGATGCTTGGCAAAGTTATTTCAGCAAGAGAAACTGAAAATCACTCGAAAATCAGTGAAGAATTTGGTAAGCTGATAAAAGTAAAAGGTTCCTATTATTTTTATGGAGGATTCCAAATGAAGTACCATCTTCTAACGTGTGTATCGCTTCTGTTGTCTTTTCTCTGTACTCAAAGCCATGCCGGTGACTATGCCTTCACTGTCAAGGGCGAGAAAACTTATCTGAACGGCCATGAATTTCTGGTCAAAGGATTACGCTGCTCCAATGCGCTGATTTCCGACAAGACTACCGATGAACTGATTGCCAATCTTGATACGTTTGCGCGATACGGCGTCAATACGGTCAGCGTGTTTTTCATGGGTTCAAGGTTTGGCGATGTTAAAGGCTTCCGCGAAGATGCCAGCCTCAATCCGCCTTATGCAAAGCGAATGGGTAGAATTATCGAAGCGGCCGACAAGCGGGGAATGGTGGTTTTGGTCGGATGTCTGTATTGGAGCACGTCAAAAGCCAAATGGGAAAGCTGGACACAAACCGAAGCCAATTTTGCGGTTGCCAATACGGTGCGCTGGCTTAAAGAGCACAACTATCGAAACGTCTTTATTGACGTTGACAACGAAGGCATGGCTCGAAAAGCAAAAAGTTTCGACAATCGCAAGATGGTCATAGCTGGCAAGGCCGTGGACCCGGCCTTTGTCATCGCTACGAATTTTCACGGGGCACCGCCCCCTGAAGCCGACCTCGGCATCCACCACTCCGAAAAAGCACCCGGTAAGCCCTATATCGAAAGCGAGGCCACACCCTCCAACGCACCGGGAAACTATTGGGGAAAATACAGCAAGGTAGATGGCTACTACAACTATATAAACATCGGCCTCTACAATGAGGACATGAAAGCCAACCAGATTCAAAAAACCATTGCTCACCTCTCAAATGGAATGGGATACATGCTGGCTAGCACATGGCTCCAGTGTGTCCCGCCCCATGGCCCAAACAATAATCCCGGCGGCTACGGCACAAAAGATGATCCCGGAATTCGATGGTGGCTCGATTATCTGCGCAGTCGCTACGGCCCCTACGAGCCACCGCCGCCCCGGCCAAAAACAGTTGGCCTCTGGGAGCGGTTTGAAAAGACCCTCACCAATCCAAAAACTTACAATGACCCATACCGTGATGTCACGCTGGCAGTGACATACACAAGGCCCGATGGAGAAAAAGTAGAGTTTTGGGGCTTCTATGATGGCGGCTCCCGCTGGATAATCCGTTTTATGCCCGACCAGCCCGGACTCTGGCGATACGAAGCCCGCTTCTCCGACAGCTCACCCGGAATCTCAGGCAATTTCCAATGCGTCGAATCAGACATTCCCGGGATGATATCAAAAGACCAGTCGAATCCTCTATGGTTTGGCTACAAAGGCGGCAAGCATGAGCTTCTCAGGAGTTTACATGTGGGAGACCGTTTCTTCGCCGCCAATTGGCCCGAAAAAGACAGGAAGCGCTTCCTGAAATGGTTCCGGGAGCAGGACTATAACATGCTCTCTATCGCCAGCCATTATTTAAACCGCGATTCCGAGGGCAGGGGTAAAGGTTGGCAGACGCCTGACCTCTGGAACGAGGAAACCCAAACCCCCAATCCTCACCAATATCAGAAAGCCGAGGCCATCCTTGATTCACTCTCCACCCGAAAAATATTGATATTTCCTTTTGCCGGCTTTTTCGGAAGGGATTCCGACTATCCCGCCAATCCTGCCGACCAGAACCTATATATCAAATATACACTGGCCCGCATCGGCTCATATTGGAATCTTCTTTTCAACCTCGCCGGTCCGGAACCACGCTTGAAAGGCAGGCCGTTTCTCAGCGACGACCTTGACCGTCTGGGAACGGAGATACGGAAACTGGACGTCTTTGGCCACCTGCTCTCCGTTCACAATCGCACCGGTGATGATGACTTCAAAGACAAGAATTACACTAGCTATAGCACGCTGCAGGGCCCGAAGACACTCGACAGGAAAAAGCTCAGTCGCGGTCTTCTAAGAAATCATCACCCCCGTAAACCTCTTTATGCTCAGGAGACCCTCTGGGCGGGTAACAAATATCACCCGAAATATACCTATGACGACTTGCGCAAAAATGCCTATGTCCTGATGATGTCTGCCGCGGCAATTAATTTTGCGGATATGAACGGCAACTCGTCTTCAGGCTTCAGCGGAACGATGGATATGGCACAAAAGAACCAAAAGGTTCATGATATTATCAAAAACGTATGGGATTTCTTTGAGACGATTACATTCTGGCGATTGAGCCCTGCCCAGGATTTAGTTGATAATGGTTATTGTCTGGCTGAACCGGGCCGTCAATACTTGGTATATCTCGAGTCCCGGGGAGCCGTCAATATTTCGATTGTCCCGGGTAAATATTCCGTCCAATGGATCAATGCCCGGAACACTCGCCAGCGAATCGACGCCAATCCAACATCAACGGCTCAGAATTTGCAATCACCGACAACAGGAGATGACTGGCTCGTATATCTTGAAAGGGTGGAGTAGTTTCAAAAACAAAATCCAACGGGTGACAGCCACGAGGCTAAATGAACGGTAATTTTGTAGGGTGTGCATCGCACACCAAATCTGGTGAACGCTTATAATTTTTCTATCTTGTCAATTTGATGGTGTAACCAAATCTTTGTACAGACGCTAATAAACATTACACCAAACCAAATTATGGAATGGATATCCGGGTATGTCTCACCGAACACCCACCCCATTGAGAAGCAAATTATCATACTAACATACCAATTTAGCCGGATTAAATATTTCATTTGCAACATCGGTTAATCCTTACATAACTACAATATACTCGCTACATCGATTTGTATCATGAAGGAAGCTCATACTGGCCTTCGGTAGAAATACTATATTAACCGTCATATCGAGCGCAGTCGAGATATCTATTTAAAATAGTTATCATTCTGAACGTAGTGAAGAATCTCAACCTAAATAATCATCAATAATCACTAATCATTTATATAGGGTGGTCGAGAATCTCCTCAGAACACTTGATTTTCCAGGAAATACTTGATACTATATTATGCATGTCTCTCAGTGACGTAGCTGAGTAATATAAGGTATTTTAATAAGCCGAATGAATAAGGAGTCCGGTGATGCGACAACACAAATTCAATTTCCCCACAATAGCAATTTTCCTGACTGTATTAGTTATCTTCTCAACCAGTGCAATCGCCGCCGACAAATCGAAAGCACGAAGGAAACCCAACACCCTTACAGACAAGCAAATCAGCCAGGGCTGGAAGCTGCTCTTCGACGGCAAAACGCTGTCCGGCTTCAAAGGTGTAACCGACGATAAGGTCCTGAATACCTGCTGGAAAGTTGATAAGGGTCAAATCTTCTGCACCGATCGGGACACGCGTCCTGATAAGCTCAGCGGAAGTATCGTCACAAAAGACCAATACAGCAGCTTCGATTTCAGGCTCGATTACAAGCTCGACCCCGACTTTGGGCCCGGATACGTCAACAGCGGCGTTAAATACTTCGCATACCCGAAAACAGAGCTTGGCCTCGAATACCAGATCTACGATCACGACGCTAAAGTCACAGGCCCCCACGCACTGGCGGACCTCTATGACATCCTGCCCGCAAAAGAAAGACCGGCAAAACCAAGAGGCAAATGGAATAAAGTCCGTATCGTATCAAAAGGAAACCAGGTCGAGCACTGGATCAACGGCAAAAAAGTCCTCCAGTTTGAACGGGGCGGCGAGCAATTCCGAAACGCCGTCGCAAAGAGCAAATTCAAAAACCACGATAAATTCGGCGAAGCCGAACAGGGCTACATCCTCCTCCAGGACCACGGCGGTGGAACAACTTTTAGAAATATAAAAATCAGAGTATTAAAAGATTAATTCTGGTGCAGGTATATTATGTGATTCGAAATGCCGTTACTATTTGGATGGACACTTATAATTTTTCTATCTTATCAATTTGAGGGTGTATCCAAATCTTTGCACAGGCGCTAACAAAAAATATACCAATCAAAATTAAGGAATTGATGTCCGGGTAAAGGTCGCCGAATAACCACCCAATTGAGAACCACATTAATATGTGAACATACCAATTGAGCCGGATTAAATATTTCATTTGCAACATCGGTTAGTCCTCACATAACTACAATCTACTCGCTGCATAGATTCGTATCATGAAGGAAGCACTTTATACAAACCGGTGTCCCTTCGCCTTCTTCTTCAACTATATCTTTTTCTTCCATGGTATGTAATTCCTTTTTTATTCCCTACCAACGCGAGGGATGAGCGGATCGCATCAG
>DAOUVA010000034.1 GCA_030667885.1 Phycisphaerae bacterium | reverse complement strand
TTATGAAGAATTACGGCTTAACAAAACGTATTCTTGTAACAGGCGGAGCCGGGTTTATCGGCTCGCATCTATGTGAGCGACTCCTTGAACAAAATAATGAGATTATATGTCTGGATAATTTTTATACGGGCCGGCGAGCAAACATCGCTCACTTGATTCCAAATCCTTTGTTTGAAGTTTTAAGACACGATATCTGTTTTCCTTTATATGTAGAGGTAGATGAGATTTACAATCTTGCCTGTCCAGCATCTCCTGTTCACTACCAGTTTGACCCCGTTCAAACCACAAAAACTTCAGTGCACGGAGCGATTAATATGCTCGGACTGGCCAAGCGGATAAAGGCAAAAATATTGCAGGCGTCAACTTCAGAAGTCTATGGTGACCCTGCCGTTCACCCTCAGGATGAAAATTACTGGGGCAATGTGAATCCAATAGGATTGCGGTCATGTTATGACGAAGGTAAGCGTTGTGCTGAAACTCTTTTCTTCGATTACTATCGTCAAAATAATGTCACAATAAAAGTGGCAAGGATATTCAATACATACGGCCCGAAAATGCATCCGAATGATGGTCGAGTTATCAGTAACTTTATAATGCAGGCCCTTAAAAATGAGGACATCAGCATTTATGGTGATGGAACTCATACTCGAAGCTTCTGCTATGTTGATGACCTTGTGGATGGCTTGATAAGACTTATGAATAGCCCTGATTATTTCACTGGCCCGGTCAACCTGGGTAACCCAGGCGAAACATCCATTTTGGAGTTAGCGGAGAAAATAATAGAATTAGCAAATTCAAAATCGCAGATAGCAACTTCGCCTCTACCGGAAGATGATCCACAGCGAAGACGGCCGTTAATAGATCTGGCGAAGACAGGGCTGGATTGGCAACCATATATTGGACTCAATGAAGGTTTAATACGAACAATAGATTACTTTAGGAAAATTGCGAAACCATATGGACAGGCAGTTGTTGTCTGAAAAGAGTGGAACTTTTGACAGGTTGCGTATGAGTTCATATCTCACGTTTTGCAATGTGTTCAAAGAAGCAATATTGCGCCTGTCTTTCATTGTTCAGTAGGCCAGAACGACCAAAGACCTAAGCCAGTTTCGCTGGAACAGCAAGATTATAAAGATTTATTGTAGCGACATTTGGTTATAAAAACAAATTTAGGCAAAATCAAAGTATGACAACTTTGTAAAGAATCCTTGGGGGTGTCAATTTCTTCTTTGTGCACTCACGGGGACGGAGTCTGCTTTTTGACATATGATTTTTTAGTTTTTTGTAGATAATGATATCTTATGAGCATTGAGCTTAAAGAGGCTTTAGTGGAGTGCGTTGAATACAAGGGGGAAAGTATTGCGTTCATCATACGGGCGGAAAAATCTGTTGAGGAGACGACATTTTTGACACCTGAGGATTATAAAAAGAAGTAACTTTTATGACTTTCACTAAACAAACATCTGTTGAACAAAACAACGGCGCTATGAGCGCATTGCTGCGCAAATCTCAGGTAGATATAGCCGGATTGGAGCACAAGGCGAAACAAATCCGTAACATGATTTTACAAATGTGTATAAGTACCGGAGGGCACATAGTCTCATCTCTTTCCTTTGTAGATATCTTAGTAACTCTCTATTATGGCGGCAACCTAAATTTTGATGCGAATAATCCTGAATGGGAAGATCGAGACCGTTTCTTTTTAAGTAAAGGACACGGGGAAACTGCTTTGTATGCTGTTTTGGCTGACCAGGGGGTTTTTCCCATATCATGGCTCGATACTCGGTATCGCAAGGGTGATTGTCGTCTTGGTGGACACCCTGACAAAGAAATACCCGGTGTTGAAATAACAAGTGGTTCTTTAGGTCACGGATTGGGATTGGCTGCTGGCATCTCCTTAGCAGCTAAAATGGACAACAAAGCTCACCTTCAATTTGTACTGATGGGTGATGCAGAATGTACCGAGGGTTCTGTTTGGGAGGCAGCTCTATTCGCCAGCAAACACGGATTAAATAATTTAATCGCAATTGTTGATAGAAATCGTATTGGTTCTATCGATTTTACAAAAAACTTTACCAGTCTCGAACCATTTTGCGAAAAATGGAAATCTTTTGGATGGGAAACTACTGTATGCGATGGTCATGATTGTAAGCAGCTACACGAAGCTTTTCAAAATGCCCGCTCAAGTGATACATCCCTACCGCTTATGATCATAGCCGAAACAATTAAAGGCAAAGGCATCCCCTTTATGGAGAATGATCCAACCTGGCATGTCCGTTCTTTATCCAGCGAAGAAGATATAAAACGTGCAAAAGAGGCACTGCGATGGCAGTAGAGACTAAAGCATATAGTATTGATATGAGAGACGCATTTATTAAGGAACTCTATGCTCGTGCAAAGGCTGAGCCGAACATAGTGTTCTTGTCTAATGAGTATGGCGCTCCGAGTTTGGACATATTTAGAAGAGACTTGCCCAAGCAGTTTATCAATGCAGGTATCTCAGAACAAAATCTGATTTCGGTTGCCGCGGGTTTGGCATTAGGAGGCAAAAAAGTTTATGTGTACAGTATAGCTTCGTTTATCACATTACGCTGTTATGAACAGCTAAAAATTGATTTATGCTCTATGAATCTCCCTGTTACTTTAATAGGCGTCGGACCCTGTTATGCATATAGCGTTGATGGGCCCACCCACCACGCTACGGAAGACATCGCTATCATGCGCGCTCTTGCCAATATGCAATTGTATAGTCCCGCAGACTCTAATATGGCTGCTGCGATCGTTGATGTATCTCTTCAATCCACAACACCAATTTATTGCCGACTTGATAAAGGTAAATACCCGCTTCTATATAAGCAAAACGAAGACTTAAGTGCGGGCTTTACTGTTCTTAAGGAAGGCGAGGACATTTGCATTATAGCTACAGGTATGATGGTACACAGAGCAATTGAAATTGCAGAAGAGCTTAATAAGTACTCGATAAAAGCACAGGTTGTCGACGTGTATCGGCTAAAACCGATTGATACGAGAAATCTTCTTAGTGTTGTGAGAAACGCAAAAAAAATCATAACGATCGAAGAACATACAATCCATGGAGGTCTTGGAAGTATTATTTCTGAAATCCTGACCGACGCCAATGTATTTCTTCCTCTTAAGCGATTGGCTGTGCCGGATGAACTGCTTTATACTTACGGAATGCGGGAAAATATCCACCGTGAAGTTGGGATTGACACAGACAGCGTAGTTAAAACAATTTTGGAATGGGAACAATAAATTCCCGCAAAGGTTAATATGAAAATATTGGTTACCGGCGGTGCAGGATATCTGGGCTCTGTGATAGTCCCGGAATTATTGAATAACGGTTACAAGGTTACTGTCATAGACAACTTTATGTATAACCAGGCGTCTCTGCTGGATTGCTGTTATAGAGAACAGCTCAATATCGTACGGGGCGATGCCAGAGATAAATCTTTGCTTTCCCAACATCTCAAACAAGCCGATGTTATTCTGCCCCTGGCATGTCTTACAGGCGCGCCTTTATGCGATAAACTGCCATTTGAAGCGAGAACGATTGTTTACGACGCAGTAAAATTGGTTCTTGAACTGCGAGGCAAGGGACAATCGATTATTTTCCCCACGACTAACAGCGGATACGGGGTTGGCCAGGAGGGTATCTACTGTACGGAAGAAACACCTCTTAATCCGGTTTCCTTATATGGCAAATTAAAAGCTGAAATCGAAGAAGACTTACTGTCCGAAAGCAATGTCATTACCCTGAGATTAGCAACAGTTTTTGGAATAAGCCCGAGAATGCGATTGGACCTTTTGGTTAATGATTTCACTTATCGCGCTGTCTATGATGGCTTTGTTGTCCTTTATCAAGCACATTTTATGCGGAATTATATTCATATACGCGATGTGGCAAGAGCATTTCTGCATTGCCTGGACAACTTTAACCGGCTGAAAGACCAGCCGTACAATGTTGGGCTCAGTGATGCCAATTTGAGTAAGTGGCAGTTGTGTGAACAGATCCAAAAACAACTTCCACTTTTCCATTTTGTAGAAGCTGAGGTAGGGGAAGATCCGGACAAGAGAAATTATATTGTAAGTAATGAGAAGATAGAAACAACCGGTTTCAAGCCGGCCTGCTCATTGGGAGATGGGATAGCTGAACTAATAAAAGGATATCAAATAATAACGAGAAATCAGTACGCAAATGTCTAAGCCACAATCCAAAGAATTTTCTTTAATAGCATTGCTTACCTCTATTGTTGATGGTATGCACCGAAGAAAGAAAGCTTATAAATTATTACCGGATAAAATTGAAGCTGTCATTATGGATTTTGATGGAGTTTTTACTGACAACCGTGTCATTGTATTTGAAGATGGCCGGGAGGCAGTAATCTGTAATCGCAGTGACTCTCTGTTAATGTCAAAATTAAGCCACCTCGATATTCAATTGATCGTTGTCTCATCGGAAAGAAATAGTGTCGTAAAGTCACGATGCAACAAGTTGGGTATTCATTGTATATCGGGTGTTAAAGACAAGCTTTCCACTGTAAAGGAATGGCTTAGGGACAACAAAATCAATTGTGAGAATGTTGTTTATGTTGGCAATGACGTAAATGATTTAGAATGCCTTCGGTTTGTCAGATGTGGCATTGCCGTAAATGATGCTTATCCTGAGGTTAAACGTTGTGCCAAAATCGTTCTTGAATCACCTGGCGGCATGGGAGCTGTTAGAGAGCTAATAGAACTTATTTTATTAAAAATGGAAAGGTTTCAAAAATGTCAGTAGTTATAATCGCAGAAATCGGCATTAATCACAACGGCGATATTAATATCGCGAAAAAGCTGATAGATAGTGCCATTTTCGCAGGGGCTGATGCTGTTAAATTCCAAAAAAGAACCGTCGAAAAGGTATATTCAAAAGAGGATATGGACAAATACAGAGAAAGTCCATGGGGGACGACAGTCAGAGACCAAAAACTTGGCTTAGAGTTTGGGAAAAAGGAATACGACGATATCGAGCGACACTGCAAAGAGAAAGGCATCGATTGGTTTGCCTCGGCCTGGGACTTAGAAAGCCAGGAATTCATGAGGCAATACCAGTTACCATATAATAAGATTGCATCGCCAATGCTGACCCACAGAGAACTTCTTGAAATGGTCGCCGAAGAGAATAAATACACTTTTATCTCGACAGGTATGAGTACAATCGCAGAAATCGAAACTGCTGTGAACGTTTTTAAAAGAGCTGGCTGTCCGTTCGAGTTAATGCATTGTAATTCTACTTATCCGATGATTAATCCCCACGAAGCCAACCTGCGTTTGATATCTACGCTGCGTAATAAATTCAATTGTAAGGTAGGTTATAGCGGTCATGACGTTGGATTAATTATTTCATGTGCAGCAGCAGCGTTGGGGGCCACTTCTATTGAGAGGCATATCACACTTGATCGTGCCATATACGGGTCGGACCAGGCAGCATCTGTGGAGGTTATGGGATTTTATCGTCTGGTAAATTATATTAGGACTATTGAAAAGGCATTGGGCAATGAAGTGAAGATAGTTATGCCTGGAGAAGAAAAGATTAAAGAAAAACTTAGAAGAGTAGACACTTTCTCTAAAGAATACACATTTGTTTGAAGCTCTTAGACATTTTTGATAACGTGCAAAAGAAAGTAGTAGTTTTATGAGCAAATATTGGCAAATCAACAGTCCAATTACAGTGCATGTCGAGGTTACTGAAGCATGCAATGAACGATGTCGGCACTGTTATAATTTCTTTCGTTTAGGTGATTTTAAGCCCCGAAAGATATCGTGGGAACACCTTGACCATACAATAGATGAACTGGTCAAAAACAGAGTCATGCATGTCATAGTAACAGGAGGAGAGCCCTTATTGGCTTTGGATAGAACCGTATATCTCGTCGAGAAATCCTTGTCCGCAGGCATGACGGTCAGTTTGAATTCGAATCTCATCTCAGCTAATTCTGAAAACATGGAGAAGCTAAGAAAAGCAGGCGTAGAACATATTTTGACGACATTATTTTCCTGGAAAGAAGAAGTTCATGATTATGTAGCAAGTACTCCCGGCGCTTTCAAAAAGATCATAAACGGCATCATGGCCGCCCAGGATAATGATATCAGGGTTTCTGTAAATACAATTTTATCTAAATTTAATAAAGACGACATATTTCAGACCGGAAAGTTAGTTCGTGATCTGGGGATGAAAAAGTATTTAGTTAATCGAACAATTCCAAGTCCAACCAATGATGAAAGCCTGGCAGATGAATTTTGTGTTGGAGAGCCTGAAATTCGCAAAATGGTCAAAGATTTGGTGAGGCTAAGAGATGAGATCGGAATGCAGATTGGAACGTGCCGGACTATCCCTCAGTGTTTCTTCGATGATTTAGATGAATATGATGAATTCCTGACTCGAGGATGTGCTGCCGGCAAAAAACATCTTCTGCTTAACGTCAATGGTGACTCTCATGCCTGTGTGCATGAGTCTAAAAGCTATGGAAACATTCACGAAATAGGGCTAACAGGAATATGGGGAAATATGGCAGTGTGGAGAACCCTCGAATATATACCGGCAGAATGTCAAGCATGTCATCTCTTCGATATATGTGATGGCGGATGCAGGTTGGTCGCACAGAAATGCTCCGGCTCAATAAAGAGTTTTGATAACCTTCGTCGGGGTGCAGAACATCTGCCGGAGTACAAGGGCGGCATTAAAGATGAGCATATTAAAGCAGCCAGAAGTGGAAGATTTCTGGTTCATCCTGATTTTGATTACCGCAAGGAAAATGGTTTTTACATAGTAAGAACCGTAGGTGCCAGAGTTGATTTTATTGATAACGATTTATGCGATATTCTAATGGAACACCACAAAAACAAAAAAGCTTTAGAATTAGGAGACCTGGGAGAAAAAAACGTGGAGAAGTTAGCTTGTTTTATTAAACGAAACATTGTTATCAGTATGAATCAAATATGATTGAAAATATGAGCCTACAATATAAACCTTAATAAAGTTTATTTTGAAAATGATTTTGATTTCAGGGGGCTATATATTCATTCAAGATTTAAGCTTTTGTGTTTCGCATTTATATCTTTAATTTAGATATATATCTCGATATCCTATCATAGGAAATAGGAGTTTTATGACAACTGACCTCAAATGCAGAAATATTTCAATTGAAGGAACAAATGTATGCACTGCGAAATGTATCTTTTGCCCAAGGGAGCAATATAAGCATAAATTAAGGCATATGCCGCAAGAAATATTTAATAAAATTATAGATGAAGCCGCCGAGTTGGGTTTGGAGAGCATTGGTTTTGGCGGTTTTGGTGAGCCTTTGTGTGACCCTGGTTTTATGAAGAAAGTAAGTTATGCGAAAAAGAAGATTAGCAAATTGGACATCCAAGTCACATCAACCCTTTTTCTTTTAAATGAAAAGCTTACACAATATATTATTAAAAATATTGATACTACTCATGTTAGTTTTTATGGGATGTCTCCGGAAACCTACAAAAATATTCATGGGGGATCTTTAACGTTTGAAAAGTCCAAGGAAAATATTTTACGTTTAATTGAACAAAAAAGAATATTAAAAAGTAAACATCCGAAGATTATTATGAAGTTCCTTATAAATGAAATAAATGAAAGTGAGATAGAACAGTTTATTGCATTCTGGGAGCCGATTGTAGATGAAGTAATGGTATGGAAACCACATAATTATCTGTATGGGAGAAAATATAGAAAGGTAGATGTTTCAAACCAAGCCTCTTGTGGGCGGCCATTTACCAACCTACTGTATTTTGATATTGACGGAAGAGCAACCATATGTTGTTTTGATTTTAATAAAGAATTGGAAGTGGGCAATATTAAGCATCAAACAATAAAAGAAATCCTAACTGGAGAAAAACTCAAAAAGCTTAGAGATTTGCATAGAGATAAGCAATATTCAAATTTGATTTGTAAGTCTTGCGACCAGCGGTTTCTGGACCAGGATGTTCTTGTATATTCAACCAACAAAAATCGAAAAGTACGAGAGCTAAGCATGAGCCGGTGCAAATACTAATGTATGGTCTGTTTTAGAAACAAAGGAAAAGAATGAAGATTTTATTTGTTTATATAAATATTGGTCAACGCCGGTTTTATCCTATTGGCCTTACAATGTTGGTTAATGAACTTGTATCCCAAAATCATGACGTAAAGATTTTTGATACCTCTTTCTATGAGAACATAGGTGGAGATATCGATAAAAAACGTCAGTCGCTTGGTTTTTATAAAAATATCGAGAATGAAATTGCTATTCAATTCAAAACAACTTCCCTGCTTGAGGACTTAAGTAAAATTATTCATGAATTCAAACCAAGGCTTGTGGGGATTTCTGCTTTAAGCGTTCATTACACCCTGAGTAAATATATAGCAGAAAGTGTCAAGGAGATAAAAAGCGATATTCCAATAATTTTAGGTGGAATTCACGCTACTGTGGTTCCGGAGGAATGTATTCAGGAAAAATATTTTGATATGATTTGCTTGGGAGAAGGGGAAGAAGCTATAGTTGATTTAGCTAAGTGTATTGAATCAGGAGAAGATTTTTCTAATATTGAGAACCTCTGGGTCAAAAATAACGGAACAGTCACAAGAAATAAGGTACGTTCTTTTAAGATTCTGGATGATTTACCGAAACCTAATTGGGACCTTTTTGATCCTCAACATATTTGGGGGGGGCTTTATGGGAAGATGTACAGAATGGCTCCGATAGAATTGAGCAGAGGTTGCCCCTACCGGTGTACGTATTGTGTGAATGACAAATTAAGAGAAGTCTATAGTGACTATACAAGATATCACAGGAGAAAATCACCTGAAAAAGCTATAGAAGATATGTTGTATCTAAAATCAAAATTCGACATAGAAATGTTTTACATTCTGGATGAAACTTTTATGTCAATGCCTAAAGAATATATGAACAGCTTATCCAAACTATATATAGAAAAGATTGGAATTCCTTTTTTCTCTCAGACCAGGCCGGAATCAGTAACTGAAGAAAAAGTTAAAATTATTTCTGATATGGGATGTAAGGTCATTTCCATGGGAATTGAAAATGGCAATGAAAACCTAAGAAAAGAGATTCTAAACCGAAATGTATCAAATGAACAAATAATAAGGGCCTTTGAAATATTGCGAAAATATGGAATCAAGGCATCTTCTTTTAATATGCTTGGTGTCCCAGGGGAAACAAAGGAAACTATATTAGAAACAATTGCATTGAATCGTTTGTGTAAACCCGACTCAATTGGCGTTTCTTATTTTTTTCCTTATAAAGGAACTTCATTAAGAAAACTTGCCATAGAGAAAAAGATGATGAATGGTGATGAGGATCCCGCTCTATCAAATGATCAGCCTGTCCTCAACTTGCCTACTATTTCAAAAGAAGATATTATTTTTTATTATGAGAATTTTGTCGAGTATTGCAGGAATAAAGAAAAGGCTTTTGAAAATGTGTAAAAGTATAGATAGTGTTTTTGGCTTACGCTCTTGTGGGTATCACCTAATGTAAAGACTCTATTTAAAGGGATTGATTATTATAATAATATTTTTAAGTGGCGTCCATAAAACGACAGTTTCTGACATTCACAAGGTGTAATAGCAAGTGAGCATAGATAAGGGTACTGGAAATTTTGGTGAGGTGCTGGCAATAATCCCTGCCAGAGGAGGGTCTAAAGGTATTAAACAAAAGAATATCAGAGATGTATGCGGAAAGCCTCTTATATATTATCAAATAAATAATGCAATTGATTCTGAACTGGTAAGCCGTGTTGTCCTTGCTACAGATGATGATGCTATTGCAGAAACAGGCAAGAATCTTTTTGGCAATAAGATAGAAGTAATAATGCGACCGCCCCGGATAAGTCACGACTTATCGAAAACAGAAGATACTCTTATTTATGTCCTTGAGCAGTTAAATGATAATAATTTTGATGTTGTTGTTACTCTCGAGCCGACCAATCCGTTAAATCGTCCGGAGTATGTAGATAACTGCATAAGAATGGTACTAAATGATGGCTATGACAGTGCATGTTGCGTTGTTGAGGATTATGGTTTTTTTTTAGACACACCTACAGAGCTGGAGCAATTGCTTAAACGTCCTATGCGTCAGGATATAAAACCCAAGATAAGAGAAACAGGAAATTGCTGGGCAACTAATGTCGACGTATTACTCAAAAAAAAGAATAGGTTAGGTGGTAAGGTCGGCTATATCAAGATACCACTTTGTGACAGTTATCATTTAGATGATGAAAATGATTGGCGTATTATAGAGTCTCTATTTACATCTCGGATATTAGCAAAAAATGAAAAATACTTTAGGACAAGACCGTCAACAAGCATAGAAAATGATTATGAAAAAAAATATTGGGGGAAAGTAACAGATCCTGATGGTGTTGTTAGAGACCGTACACAAGAACGCGACAAGCGTATAAAAGAGTGTAAACAGGAAATCGATTACATTAACAATCTTGAACCGAGCAAAATACTTGATATCGGATGCGGCTTGGGATTTCTACTTTCAGGCATTAATGACAAATGGAAAAAATATGGCCTGGAAGTAAGTTCATTTGCTGCAGAGCGGGCAAATAAGTATGGTAAGATTTTTTGTGGAAATCTTAGAGAAGCTGATTATGAACCAGATTACTTTGATGTAGTAGTTCTTTATCACGTTATTGAGCATATGAACGAACCTGCCAAGGAACTACAGGAAGTTAAACGGATACTCAAACCATACGGCAAATTAATAGTCGCAACTCCGGATTTCGAGTGTGGATTGGCAGGCATATTTGGGAGTAAATTCCGTCTTCTTCATGATAAAACCCATATTAGTTTGTTTGGTACCATGGGACTCTACAGAATGTTAACAGATTTACATTTTGAGGTTGAAAAGATAAGTTATCCATATTTTGATACTGAGCATTTTACCAAAGAAAACCTGCTTCGTTTATTTGATGCCGATAAGATATCTCCGCCCTTTTATGGCAACGTGGTTACATTGTATGCGTATAAAAAGTAAGTATATATACCTTATTGATTTCCAGAATAATTACTAAACCTATTTGCAGGAAAATAAATGTTGAACAAGAATATGAATACAAATAACAGCTTCCTAAAGAGGCGATACAACATGGATTTACCTAATTCGGCTGGATTTGTAGCCGGCTCCGAATCATCTACCTGTGACATTAAGCAAATTGAATTCATCAGGGAAAACAAAAAGTTCTGGGATAATCAAGATAGTCTGCTTGGAGATTCACCCCGGAATGACACTTATATTATCATTCCTTTTTTCCACCCCGAGCCAACTTATGTTGTAAGAAATGCAATAATCGCTAAATACCTTCAAAAACGATACAATTGCAAGATTATTGCCATCACCCTGGATCTGTGCTCATTGGGCCATAGAATGTTGATTCTTAATGATAACCCTCTTACCAGATCCGAGCTATTAGCCAGGTCTTATGGTATTGAAGATTGCTTTGTCTTAAATGTGGAGACACCAAATTACGGATTGGGTGAGCTACAGTCTAAAATAGGTAAGGGCCCAATTAGAAAGGGAATACTTTCTTTAACACTCGACGACATTCCTGTTGGTGACTTGATTTATGATAATTACTTACGCTACAAACAAATAGGCACCATCGAATCAATAGATGATGATTTGGAGCGTTATTACTCGTTAGCCTGTAGAATTTATGGAGCTTACCGTTCAGTTTTTGATGAATACAAAGGCAGGATTATCGCCACGGTACAGGATCACGCCGTCTATGTTCTTTGGGGGATTTTAGCCCGTCTGGCCCATGCGAGAGGAGCAGCGGTTTTTGCCAACCATGGCAGAAGCAGTCCGCTGATACTGAGAAAGTACGATAAATCAGACTCCACAATAGATTATGAACTGATTTTCTCACAAAATTCCTTTCAGTTTATCCGCAAATATTTCACAGATAAGGATGAGGAAAGAGGATTTCAGATTGTCAACAATTATTTTCGTAATAAAAGAAATCATCAACACACAACGATAGAGTCGAGCAAATATCATCACTACACGAGAGATGAACTCATGGAGCAACTAAGCCTGGACCAAGATAAATCAACAGTTTTTGTTATGGCTCCTGTTATGTCTGACGCTCCTCATAAGCAAGGATGGATGCTCTACGAGGATTACTACCAGTGGTTGCTGCAAACGCTGGAAATTGTCAAAGATATTCCGGAAGTGAATTGGATTGTAAAAAGCCATCCACATGACCTACGATATACAGGTCGGTTTACAACGCCCACTGCAGTTGCACTTTATGAAGATCGTTATCAACATATTCGTAATGGTCCATTTGACATGCATCCGGGCAGTTTAATCGATGCAGCTGATGCTATTGTTACCATAAGGGGTACTGCCGGTCTGGAAGCGGCTGTATTTGGTAAGCCCTGTGTTTCGGCCGGCAAGAGTCCATACTCCGGGCACGGGATTGCCATAGAACCACAAACTGAAATTGAGTACATTGCTGCTCTTAAGGCGTTAGAAAATCCAAAACCTTTATCAGCAGAGGCAATTCGCCGTGCCAAAGCCTTCTCGTATTTATATTTTGAAGTTGGGCGAGTACAATGTGCTTTTCTACCAGAATTACGATGGGCGTCACTGACTAATATTCCCGATTTCGAGCAATGGTCTTATATGACCGACCGTTTGCGTGATACTCGCATTAAGAATGATCCACTTTATAAAAACCTTATGACCCAACTGGAATTAGATTTCCCACACCTTCTTACTTTCGATAAACTTGCCACTTCACAACCACAACTATCAGAGGAGCAACCTTTGGTTTCTGTGCTAACGGTTTGCAAGAACAGCGAGCAAACAATCAGACGATGTATTGAGAGTATCCTCTCACAAGATTATGCCAATATTGAATATGTTATTCAGGATGGTGCATCCACTGACGGCACTTTGGCGATTATTAACGAGTACATCGAGAAGTACGGCGATATGATTAAATTGCATTCAGAGCCTGACGGCGGACCGAATGACGCCATGTTTCGTGGCCTCTGCAACTGTAACGGTAAAATCATAACACTTTGCTGGTCTGATGAAGAATTATTACCTGACGCTGTATACTGGGGAGTCGAAAACTTGGCGAGACACCCAGAGGCTGGAGCAATATACGGCGATGTTTGTATTACAGATTTTTATGGCAAGCTTATGAACCCGGGCAAGGTCGCAAACACTTTGCCCTGGGATCTGGAAAAGTACATTTGCTGGGAGAGATTCCCCAATTATTGTGGGAGTTTCTTCCGCTCGTCGGCTCTCCGCGATTCCGGTTTCTTTAATTTTAAAGAAACCGACTGTTGTATGTATGACTACTATGCAAAAGTGGGGATTCGCTATCCTATCATTTATGTTCCCGGCGCTGTAGGCAAGTTTGCTGAACATACTGAGCAGCTTTCCTCAACACCGTCGGTTCTCTGGGAAATGCTTAATCCCCTTGAAAACTCGATTGATCATATTATGGATGATCCAGCGACTCCTGAGCAAATTCGCTCTCTTCGCCAACGGGCTTACGCTGGAATTCGTCTGGCTATGCTTCATAGTCTTATCAGTAATGCTGGTGCATATGAGGATGCAAAGCAGATGCTTCGCGATGCGTTAAAGTATAAACCTGATCCCTGCTTTGTTGACAACGTTCTGAAGGAGACTTCATATGTCTGTGCAAAAGAAGGTAAATATATTGATGCCCTTGATTTTCTTAACATTGTTCGGCAACATAATTTTACTGTACCTGAGCTTGATTACCAGAAAGCCATGTTTTTTACCAGGTTGGGGAGAATTACTGAGGCAATAAAATCTGGTTTTGATGAACTCAGATTGAATCCGGAACACCGCGGCGCACAGGCTATTGTCCACTTTCCAGAAAATTATTCGCAGGGGATCAGTGAATTACAAAATGGTAAGCCTGCCGAGGCTTTGTTGTACCTGGATCGTGCCAAGCAGGCTTGTCAGGAGTTTCCTAATTTGGAATTTGCCAGGGCAACAGCATTTGCTCATTTGGGTAAGCTGGGTTTGTCAAAAGAAGCCTGTGAGGCGGAATTGTCGCTAAACGCGGACAATCACTCGGCCAGAAAATTTCTTGAAAGGCTGAATCTGGCAATGAAAGGGATAACATGCTGAAAGTGACAAAGAAACCGAGACGTCCGGTTTTGACCCAAACAATTCGTTCAAGTTCGAAATAGTTGAACTGACAAAAACGTTTCAGACAAGAAAATGGATACGAGATTTTTCGAAGAAGAGCAATATGATTTATAACAAGATATTAGTTACGGGCTCATCAGCTGTGCTTGGCACAGCGGTGAAAGCTGTGAGTGAGGAACACCCTGAATGCGATTTTATTTTTTTAACATCACAGGACTGTGATTTGACCGATGCTCCAGAGACATTCAACACAATCGGCAAGTATCAGCCTGATGCCATTTTGCATTTAGCTGCGGTCAGTGGCGGAATTGGTCTGAGCATGAAATACCCTGCCAGGATACTTAGAGATAATGTCTTAATAGCGCTTAATATCCTCGAAGCAGCAAGAGTGCATAACGTCAAAAAGATAATCATGACACTTACAACAGGTATGTATCCGGCTAAAGCTCCGCTGCCGCTTAGGGAAGATTCTATCCATGATGGATATCCTCACGAGTCCAACTATGGCTCGTCGTTTGCAAAACGCTTAATTGATCCAGCCATCCGGGCATACAGAGAAGAATATGGAATGAACGTCATCGGTTTGGTGCCGAATGGAATT
>DAOUVA010000390.1 GCA_030667885.1 Phycisphaerae bacterium | reverse complement strand
TATCATCCGCTTGTGCATTTGGTTTTCGCTCAGGATATACTCTGATTTCTTTTGGCCCTTGATTTTGATTTCGTACAGAGGCGGCTGGGCGATATAAATCTTATTCTTCTCAAACAATTGCTGCATCTGCCTGAAGAAAAAAGTCAGCAGCAGAGTTCGAATATGTGCGCCGTCGATATCTGCGTCTGTCATTAATATTATCTTGCCGTATCTGCATTTTTCCAGATTGAACTCATCGGTACCTATACCGGTCCCCAAAGCGCTGATAATGGTTCGGATTTCCTCATGTGCCAGCATCTTTTCGATACGGGCCTTTTCCACGTTTAGGATTTTACCCTTCAACGGCAAAATCGCCTGGATTTTTCTGTCTCGCCCTGATTTTGCCGAACCACCCGCGGAATCACCTTCTACTATGAATATCTCCGTACTCTCTTTTTCTTTACTCGAACAGTCCCACAATTTGCCGGGAAGGTTTGAGCCGCTCAGCGCTCCTTTACGTCTGGTCAGCTCCCTGGCCCTCCTTGCAGCTTCTCTGGCTGCCGCTGCCTGGATGGCCTTGTTCAAAATCCGTTTCGCTTCTGCCGGATGCTCTTCCAGGAAATGTCCTAATTGTTCGTTGACTGTTGACTCGACGAAGCCGCCGACCTCAGGATTAGTAAGCCGCACCTTCGTCTGGGCTTCAAAATGCGGGTCCGCGAGTTTCACCGTTACCACCGCCGTTAAGCCCTCACGCAGGTCGTCTCCGGTTGTCCCCTGTCCGTTCTTCAGCAGATTATTATTTTTGGCGTAATAATTCATCGTTCGGGTCAATGCCGTCCTAAAACCCGAAAGATGTGTTCCGCCGTCGATGTTTCGGATGTTGTTGGCGAAGACCAGCACGTTTTCGGTGTATCCGTCGTTGTACTGCATCGCCACTTCACAGCTCAGCATTGCCTGGCGGTCTTCCCTTGCCAGATGGATGACATCTTTATGAAGTGTTTCCTTGCCCTCATTCAGATGTTTGACAAACTCCTTAATCCCTTCCTCGAATTTGAATACCTCTTTTTTCTTATTCCTGTCATCTCTGAAGCTGATTTGAAGTCCGCCGTTAAGATAAGCTAATTCCCGTATTCGTGTCAGCAGCATATCGTATGCTAATTCGTGGTCTCCAAATATCTCTTTGTCGGGCATGAAGGTGATTTTTGTGCCGCGTTTACTGGTCGGACCGACTTCTTTGACCGGTCCCTTGGCGACTCCTCTGGCGCACTCGAAATGATAGTGTTTTCCGTCTCGATACACGTCGGCTCCGAGCCATTCGCTCAGGGCGTTGACAACACTAAGGCCGACGCCATGAAGCCCGCCGGCCACTTTATAACTGTCATTGTCGAACTTTCCGCCGGCGTGCAGCGTTGTCAGCACCACCTCTAAAGCGCTCGTTTTTGTCTCTGTGTGTTGTTCGACGGGTATGCCCCGGCCGTTATCCTCGACCTCACAACTGCCGTCGGGATGGATGCGAACGTTTACATTATCACAGAATCCCCCCAATGCTTCGTCGATTGAGTTATCCAATACCTCATAGACCAGATGATGCAGACCTCCGCTGCCGCGGTCGCCGATATACATATCGGGCCGTTTACGTACCGCATCCACGCCCTCAAGAATCTTTATATTGCCTGCATCGTATTGATGATCCTTCATACCGCTTCTTTACCTCTATCCTTTATATCTTCTTTGTTAATTGATAAACTATCTGTTTTTGCCGCTATCGCGCTGCAAAATAACGCTTAGGCGACAACGAATTTTATTTCTGTTAACCGAGCTCTCGGACACTGCTGTTGCAGTTCTTTAAGAAGCTCCGAACTGCATAATTGAAGCTCGTACTTGTATGAAGGCGAATCCACGCTGACCTTCAACCGACCGCCGGAAACATCAACAATTTCACAGTGCTTACAAAGTTCGGCCGGTATTAGCTGGCTCCACACTTCGATTACTGCGCTAAACTTCGCTTGCCGCGGTGAAACCCACTTGGTCACAAACATCTGGGCAACATCGCCCACTTTGGCCGTTCTGTCAAACTTCTTTACTAACCGTCCTTTGACGGCATCACGTAGTAATTGTTCGTCTTCATCCATAATGCATCTTATATCTCGGACGAGATACAACCAACAAGGCTTTAAACTGCGTTTCTGTCCGGCTGATATGACTATCCTAAGTTGATGGGCATTATAACGTACAGGAAATTTGTCCCGCTTTTTATCAGGCCCGGCCTGTCCGACTGGCCTAACTCAAAGTCGAACTCCGGCGTCTTGATAACACGCAGAACATCTATCAAGAACTGTGGGTTAAAGCCGATTTCCATCGCCTCGCCTTTATAATCTATGGGCATATCCACCTGGGCATCGCCTGTCTCCGGTGCTCTGCCGGAAAACACCAGTTTACCCTTTTCAATCGCCAGCTTAATCCCCCTCGATTCCTCACTCGTCAGCAGCGATGCACGACGAACAGCGCTCAGCGCACCATCGGTCGATAGTGTCAGCTTCTTGTCGTGATCGTTCGGAATTATGTCCTCGTACTTCGGGAAGTTGCCTTCGACGAGATTTGAGCTTATAACAACGTTCGCGCAGCTTATTATAATCTGGTTATCGACGAGTTTAACTGTCACGCTGTCTTTCTCACTGGAGCCGATTTTATCCAATAGCCCCATCGCCTTGGCCGGTACTATTATGTTTCCCGGTACTTTATCTTTCGCCGGCGCCGAAGACAGGTTGACTCTGCACCGTGCTAATCTTCTGCCGTCTGTCGCAACTAACAGCAGCTTCTTGTCCTTAATCTCCCACAGCACGCCGTTAATAGCGTAGCGGCTGCTTTCTTTCGCCGTCGCAAACAGACTTTGCTCGATGCCGGCCTGAAGAGAACCCAGTGCGATTTTTATATCACCGTCACCATCGAAACCGGGCACCACCGGATACTGCCCCGGCTCACCTGGTGAGAGGAGCGTAAAGTGACTGTCGGTGCCTTTTATCTCACATGTCCCTTTTGAAGCTTCCAATAAAAGAACATCGTCAATGCTTTCACGCACAATCGCCGCCAGCCTGTCCGCCGGTACGATGATCTCACCTGCTTTTTCAACCTGGACCTCAGAGATCAGATAGTTGATACCGACCTCTAAATCCGTTGCGCATATCCGAACTGTTTTCTCATCAGCAGTGATTTGCACGCACCGCAGTATCGGCTTGGGTGTTCGGCTCGGTACGACGGACGTCAGCAGACCCAAGGCCTCGCTAAGGGCCGCTCTGTTGAAAGTTACTTTCATAGTAAACCTCTGTGTTAAAAAACAAAATAAGGTTAGAAATCAAAATTTCTTCCGTAAAAATGCCTGCGTAGTTTACACTAAAACGAGCACCTTCACAACCTTATTTTCACAAAAAAGCTAAAGCTTTTCGAATACGCATTAAGCTTACGGCCATAGGGATTTATAGATATGCCAGAGGGGCTTTAAGGACCGATAAAGATAGAAATAATACCGGGCATCAGCCCGATTAAAGGTGTGGAGAGATAAGGATTTCCTCAAGAAGAAATCGGTTTATATGTTTGCCTGGTGCCGGGTTACAGGTTTTCCCGACGTACATTAACCTCGAGATATTGAACGCCCCATTGAAGGGCTTCTTGGTGAGTGGCGAAGAACACGTCGAGCCGGTTCCCTTTGATGGCGCCGCCTCTGTCGAGAACTTTCACGGGCTGGCTGTTGCTATAGCCGGGAATGAGCATTTCTGTGTGGAAGGAGTACCGTCTGTCCGCCGCGACAAAGGTATCGCCCGGCAGTATCTCGTACCCGTTGGCGGTTATTCCATCTGAATATTCCCCGCAGCAACTCGGACACGGGCAATAGGCCGTTACACGCATTTCTATCATTTCCCATTCGCCGGGCAGCTCAATATTACGCTCGGTGTTACTCTCGATCTTGGTTTCAGCATTACTTTTCTCAGAATTATTCTCGGTATTACTTTCTATATTACTCTCAGGCTTAATCTCAGAATCGTTGGGTTGTTGTTCTGTAATAATCTCCGGTTTTGTTTGCTCTTCTTGCGACTCTTGCGGTTCGGCAGTTTCAGTCTTTGCTTCGGGTTCATTCGAAACAAAGCTGTCTTTGCCCTCTACATCGGCAATAGTGGAGCTGAGTAAAATTATCGGACTATTGCTTTTTGTGCTTACCTCGTTAGAAATACTGCTTTTTCCTTGCTCATTCGGGTTTTCCGAATTTCTCACCGAGCGAGCTATATCGGCGAGTAAATACACGATGCAAATGACGGCTGCCAGATTTACCAGTTTTAGAAATACGCCGCTAAAATGTTTGAATTTTGCTTTTTCCAATGGACACCCCCCTCAAAATAAGTCAAATGGATTCGCGATAATTCAGATTAATCGTGCCGTTTTGTTAACCCCCTCGTCCCTGAAATGATGCTAATATTGTACCTTAAAGCTTGCTTAAATTCAATCCAAATCGTCTAAAAACCACTTTTTTAGGGCTAATAATAGGCTTATTGAAAAGATCGCAGACTATTATAGGTCTATAATAAAAAGTTTTTGCAACACATCGAATTGATTTGTATGCTCAATAGAACTACCTGTCCGGATTGCTTTGAGGATATCGAAGCTATGCCTATGGCCGAATCATTTGAGGGATGTTTTTAGCTTACTTCCTTACCCTAACCATTCAGAAATTACCAACGAAAAAAGGGCCCATACCAAATCGGTACAGGCCCTGAATTAAATCTGCTGCACAGTTTTACTTAACAGCCGCGTCACGTCTTACGGTGCCGGTGCATACAAACGAATGTCATCGAAGT
>DAOUVA010000103.1 GCA_030667885.1 Phycisphaerae bacterium | reverse complement strand
CCCGAGTACAAAGGCACCAGGGACCTTGGCTCCGAGAGCTACGACCCCGGACAGCTCGAGTGGAATACTACTTACTACTGGCGTATCGATGAGGTCAATGATGCTAATCCTGATAGTCCGTGGAAAGGCAGCATGTGGAGCTTTACTACGGCCAATTTCCTTATCATTGACGATTTTGAAGCTTACAATGACATTAATGAAGGTGAGCCCGGAAGTAACAGAATTTATAACGCATGGGTGGACGGTTTCGACGATCCGACAAACGGTTCTACGGTTGGTCATTTAGATCCTCCATTTTACGAAGAGACTATCGTTCACAGTGGTAATAAGTCTATGCCGTTAACATACGACAACACTGTCGGCAAATCAGAGGCAACTATGACATTGACTTCACGTGACTGGACAGTTAAAGGTGTCGATACACTGGCCATTTGGTACATAGGCGACGCGGCCAACGCTGCCGAGACAATGTATGTTGTTCTAAATGGCACTGCGGTGGTTACCAACGATAATCCTGATGCCCCGCAGGCGGCTGCCTGGACCGAATGGAATATCGACCTTCAGGCGTTCGGCGTGAACCTTGCCAATGTAAATACTATTACTCTTGGCTTCGGTAATAGGACAAATCCGGTTGCCGGTGGCTCAGGTATGGTGTTCTTCGACGATATTCGTCTGTATGCACCCGCACCGTAAGCAGCAAGTTACAATTAATTGTTTCGTTAATATTGTGATTTGTATTAACTCGGGGCCTATGCCGGTTCGGTATAGGTCCAGGTTGTTTTTATATATGCTATTAACGGGAAGGTTGGCTTGGGATTTCTCTTGACCCCAAGGCCGTGATTTGATACAAAGGAAATGAATGGATTTTGATCCTCGTAAAGGTAAATAATTTTTTCTGTTGGAGGAGTTAGCAAAAAGGACACAGAGTTGGTTGTAACGGTTACTTTGTGCTTTTCGGTTTTTTTTTGCATTTCAATTAACACCCAATTGTTTAATTGTTGAAGGAGGATTGTTATGAGTAACAAATTGATATATCTGGTCTCTTTTATTTTGGTGCTTAGCGTTGCAAGTAGAGTTCAGGCAGAGCCATTCAGCTTAGGAGCCGCCGAAGATATTGAGCTTGGCAATGATACACAAGTGGGACCAGACGCAAGCAGCAACGGTTCAGGTTTGGGGGCACGTGATATTGCTGAAAGGCGCCGCGTGGTATTGATTAGCTACGATATCTCCGCTCTTAAGAGCGAAGGCCAATTCCTGAATTTGAGCTTCAGCCATTTCAGTCACGATCTGCATGGTGAAACGAATGTTTACGGCATCATCGAGGATTTGGATCTCCTTGAAGTCGAGTCGTTGACCTGGAATACTGCGCCAGGTGTTCAGAATAATCCCACGCCGGATCTTTCAGAGCCCGTAGCTTTAGACTTTGCCGACCTTACAGATGTCTTACTAACATTTACTGGACCTGGACAAACAGGAGTAAGATTCTCAACCGATACAAGCGAAGCGTTAGCCAATTTTCTCAATAGCGATACGGATGGGATTGTTACGTTTTTATTGGCACCCAGTGCAGAAAATAATCAGTTAATCATCCGATCAAGTGAGCACGCAGAGGGCGGTTCCTTCCTTGAGGGTGAATTATCTCCCAATCTTGAAATCGCATTAAACCCGAATCCGGATGATGAAGCAGCAAATGTAATTCGCGATGTGGTTCTTAGCTGGTCGCCGGGAGATTTTGCTGACAAGCATGATGTGTACCTCGGAACAAATTTCGACGATGTAAACGATGCAACTGCAACTGTTGATCCGAGTGGCGTATATGTAAATCGCCAGGATCCTAACATATATCCTTTCGGTGGAACAATTCGTTTAGATTTTGGCCAAACCTATTACTGGCGGATCGATCAGGTAAGTGCCCCGCCGGACAACACTATATACAAAGGCAATGTCTGGCAATTTACGGTCGAGTCTCTTGCTTATCAGATTCCCGGTGAGAATATAACGGCCTCAGCTTCCAGTAGCGACCCAGGTAAGGGACCTGAAAATACCATCAATGGCTCGGGACTGGATGAAAGTGGCTTACGGCACGGTAATATAAGTGTTGACACAATGTGGCTGAGCAGCCAAATTGGTGATCAGCCGACCTGGATAGAATATGAGTTCGATAAGGTTTACAAACTTCATGAGATGTGGGTCTGGAATTCTAATGATAGCCTGGAACCAGTTATAGGCTTGGGATTCAAAGATGTTACTATTGAATATTCTGTCAACGGTTTTGACTATACAGCATTGGAAGCCGTTCATGAGTTTGACAGGGCGCCCGGTTCGGCTAATTATGCACACAATACTACGGTTGATTTTAACGATATAGCAGTAAGGTACATCAGGCTTACAGCCAACAGCAACTGGGAAGGCATCCTGAACCAATTTGGCCTAAGCGAGGTTCGTTTCTTCCACATACCTGTTCATGCAGGAGAACCCGATCCGGATTCAGGGGCAGTAGATATTGCTCTGGATGTCACGCTGAACTGGAGGCCCGGGAGAGAGGCTGCTGAATATAATCTCTACTTTAGCGACGATGAACAGGCCGTGATAGATGGTACTGCTCCTGTTACTACCCTAAACCAGACTATCTATGGTCCCATGTCTCTCGATTTGGGTAAGACTTACTACTGGCGTGTTGATGAGGTCAATGATGTCAATCCCGACAGCGTGTGGGTAGGTGATATCTGGAATTTTACGACGGCCAGCTTTCTTGTCGTGGACGACTTTGAAAGCTACAATGACATTAATGAAGGTGAGCCGGCTTCTAACAGGATATATCTTGCCTGGATAGACGGATACGACAACCCGGCAACAAACGGTTCTACCGTTGGTCATTTAGATCCTCCATTTGCCGAGCAGACTATTGTTAACAACGGCAGACAGTCAATGCCGCTTTTCTACGATAACAGTGTTGGGTATTCTGAGGCACAAAATACATTGGATTCGTTGCGGGATTGGACCAGGCAAGGTGTTGGAGTACTGACGATTTGGTTTATGGGTGATGAAGCTAACGCTGCCGAACCTATGTATGTTGCTCTAAACGGCAGCGCTTCGGTTACTCATGATAATCCTGATGCTGCGTTGATAACCGACTGGACCGAATGGAATATCGACCTCCAGGCGTTTGCAGACCAGGGCGTGAATCTTACAAATGTCAACACAATTTCTCTTGGACTTGGTAACAAGACAAATCCCCAGCCCGGCGGTTCGGGAATAATGTACTTCGATGATATTCGTCTATATGCACCGGCGCCCTAAGCCGGAAACGGCAGTCAGGATTGCATAGTTGTGACAATTCGGGGCTTGTACTGATAGATTCGGTATAAGCCCCGTTGTTTATGATAAGATAGAAGCTCGTGACATCAAGGCTCGAAACTGCGGCAGCCATATATCTACCATAGGAATTGCTCCCCAGTATATGTTTTCATGCCGAACAGATTTCTCCATCTCGGCTCCGGCCACAGATGTTCATACGCCCATTGACTGCTTGAGAGGAATAACCTGCTGGAACTTCGTCAACGTCGTCGATACGAATCCATCCTTCAACATTGCCAAACTCTCCAGCAGCCGTTGCCCCAAACCAGCCATTCTGCTTTTGCAGTTGGACCTTCAGGTGTTCGCCGGTACCGAAAACAGCCATCACAGCAGCAATCCGGGCGACCTTTGATTTTTCCACGGTCTCTGCTTTAACATGCCAATGGTTGGCTTTCCGCCTATGATAGGCTTCCGGGATGCCGTAATTATAAGGAGTATCGAACTTATCTGTCTGAGACAGGACCAGGTCCCGGTCACAGTCAAGATAGACATCCAAAGTAGCTCCCTTTCGGCGTGAAGTGACCTTTGCGCCCTCGATATCCATCTTTTCAAATGCATGCAGCATCCACTGATATTGACTACTGGCCGGCGCTTCAATTTCATCCAATAATAGAAAGAGACCGGGACGCAGAAAAAGAATACGGCGAATCCATTTTGTGAGCTTGCCCTCATATGCAGGGGTTGCATCACCGGCAACATACGAATAACCGGGCGCATCTTTAAAATCGATGATGGAACCATTTGCGGCAGCGGAACGTATGGTCTGTCCCTGGTCATTAACCAGAATGCAATTGTTTGCTTTTGTTGAGCGTGTCCATTGGGCATGGTGCGGCTTGCCGTAAGAGGGCCCGTAATATCCCGATGGAATTGCTAAGGCAGTTCCGCCTTTCATGATTGCAAATGCGTTTTGATCAGCGTGACTGTGTGAGACACTGCCGTACGGACTACTTTTGAAGATAAGGCAGGTATCGTTCCGCGGATCTGATATATCGCTGTGTAATCCCGCCCAGCCGACACTTCTGAACGCGGCCGAATTAGCCAGGTCAGTCGGCACTTTAGAAGGCAGCTCATCCTCATGCAATAAAGAGCCGGATCCACTCCCGCCGTTCGTATAGCCGGGTATTTGTTTCACCCACCACCCGATATACGGATCATTATAGCGATGGGCGTGAAAAGCCATCAGATCTGCATAGCCGCTGCCTCTGTTAACTCCTGGGCCGCCCGCTTCGGCACTGTCTCCAAAGGGTCGGATCTCGCCATGATTGGCAGTACAGTAAAAGAAGAAATATCGCACATTATTGAAGAAAGGACGCTTCCAAAGGTTGTAATCCGCAAGCTGCCGCAGGCTTTCGAAGGCCGGTATGTAAAAGTTATTGTACCAGAGACCGTAAGGAGTGCCCTCTGCCCAGCCGCCATCGTTCCCGGCCCAATGAGGGTAAAAAGTTAAAAGTGCTTTGAGTGAATAAGTCAGCCAGGCTTCGGCATCTTCTGTTTCACCGGCCATAGCCAAAGACATATCGGTAAGATAAGCAATCAATCGTCCATCATGGCTTTCTCCCGGGTATGTGAGATATTTATGTCTGTTAAGACGCCGATATGTTTGCCAGGCTCGTTCTTTGCACATTTTGAATACGAGGGCTCTTTCGTTGTCATCGAGAGCATCATAAAGCCAGTCATAGGCGATATGAGCACATTTGGAAAAAGACAAACCCGCTTCGTCGCCCCACCTGGCACTGACGGACGTCACGTCATTATCATCCGTGGGCCAGGAAGCGATTTCGAGAAGGATTTTCTTCGCTGCGTCCGCATATTTCGCTTCTTCAGTCATTAAAAACGCCAAGGCAAGATTCATCAAAGCACCGTCCACATATCCACGGAAATAACCGAAGTATTTTTGGTATTCCAACCGTTGTACACCCGCCTCTTTAATATGATGATACTTCGGATATTCGGGAATACCTTTAGACAAGGCCCGTTCAGCCGCTCTCTTACAGGCACGCCATGAACTTGCACGAGTAGTCAATAGAGTTGACCGGATTTTGCCAAGCTGTGATTTCGGATAGAGAATACGCGGGTGTTCTCTGGGAACGCGACTAAGGAGTTCACTTGGCTCGATCCAGGGAAGCTCTGCTGCATCTTCGGAAATGATAAAGGAACGTCTGCCTCGCCGTGCAACATCTTTACCTCTGCTGTCAAGGGCAATAACATCCCATGTGTACCTTCCTGACGGAAGGACCCGGTCGGGACAGTGTACGGGATCCTTCCCGGCGTCTGCACTATATATACGGCGTCCGCTTTTGTCGAATATATCGACGTGATAACCGGCTGCCTTGGGACATGGCAGCCACGCTAATCCGACCGGTGATATCTTTACTTCAGCGCCATCTTGAGGGCGCCGAAAGAGCATCCTGTCGGACGTTTTCTCTTTCAAAAAAGCTGCTGATGGCAGTTGTTGTGCTATCAACTCTCCCCAGGGCATAGCGGCACTCAACCCTAAAGCGCCTGTCGTTTTCATGAATGTGCGCCGTTTCATAAAGTATCCTCTTTCATTGACGTAAATATATATGATGTTCAATTGAAATCTTCTTACTAAGCCTCCGGCCAAAGAGACTGCGAATCTTATTAGTATCAAAAATTGCCTTCTTTGTCAATCGTTAACAGCGTCTCCCGGTCAATGCTGCTTTTCTACGACAACAATGTTGGCAGGGTTGGTACTGGATGTTATGATAAATGCTTTGTGTTGGACATCAATGTTGCCTCTACAGTAATATGATTCTCATATAGCCAAATTTAAGAGTCATTATTTTGGAAAGTGAAGGTGGGAAATGCAAAAATGCGTCAAAACAAAATCAATAACTCGTCTGATTGTACTTCTAATTGTTTTCTGTCAGTGCGGCGTCCATTCCAAAGTCGTATTTGGGGCTGGCACCTCGGCAATTGTTGAATCGAAATCAGCAGGATTGTCAAGACAACGAAGCTCAGTTCCATCCGCTCGGCAGGTAGTGAATTTCAACAGAGACTGGAAATTCACCAAAGGCAGTCAACCGGGAGCCGAGATGCCTAAGTTTGACGACTCGTTATGGCATGTAGTGCATGTACCTCACGACTGGGCAATTTCGGGACCGTTTAATCCAGCAGAAAACGGCTATGCCGGTAAGCTGCCCTGGAAAGGCGTGGGCTGGTATAGAAAAAGATTCGAACTCGGTAATACAGACAGTAATCGCCGGGTGTATATTGATTTCGATGGGGTGATGGCGTTTCCAAAGGTCTATATTAACGGGCAATTAGCCGGCCAGTGGGATTACGGCTATATGTCGTTTCGTGTGGATGCCACGGAATATGTGAATTTTGGCGGCACTAATGTAATCGCTGTTTTGGTAGATACGCGTCAACAGGGCACACGCTGGTACCCAGGTGCGGGGATATATCGCAAAGTAACGATGACTGTCTGCGAACCTGTGCACGTGGCGCACTGGGGTACATTTGTCACCACCCCGGAAGTTAGTGACTCCTCGGCAACGGTCCGGGTGCGCTCGAATATCGAGAACCACCTTGATGCCGAATCTGAAATCAGCGTTGAGGCCATGCTGCTCGATCCGGACGGCCGAACAATAGCCAAAATCAAACAGGATAACACGGTGCCGCCCCGTGGCTCGTGTGAGCTGCGCCAGTCATTTATGATTGCCAATCCTCAACGATGGGACATTACCAGCCCGAAGTTATACACAGCAAAGACAATTGTGAGTATTGGTGATAAAATCGTCGATTCGGAAATCACTTCCTTCGGTATCCGTACATTCCGGTTTACCGCCGACGACGGATTTTACCTTAACGGTCGCCGGGTTCAGCTCTATGGCGTCAACCTGCATCACGACCATGGACCTCTCGGAGCCGCTTTTTATACTCGTGCGATGGAGCGCCAGTTGGAAATCATGCGCGACATGGGTGTAAATGCCATCCGTACCAGCCACAATCCTCCGTCGCCGGAACTGCTTGATTTGTGTGACCGGATGGGATTCGTTGTTTGGGATGAGTGTTTTGACAAGTGGGATGACAAGGCCGGCCGCGTCAGAGGTGAGCCGCCATTGGAGGAGTACGGCGAAAAACAGATTCGAAATCTGGTGTTGCGCGACCGAAATCACCCTTGTGTTGTGATTTGGTCAATCGGTAATGAGATTGGCAACCAGCCTTATGATAGAGAAGGTAAGTCACCGGAACGTGTGAAGTTCATGGGCGATTTTGTGCGCAAGTACGACCCGACGCGTCCTGTGACAATATCCTGTCATATTCCTGGCACGGCCGACCTGCCAATACTCGACTCCATGGACTTGACTGGCTGGAATTATGCTCGACGGTATTATCGGTACAGGCAGCGATATCCGAATAAACCAATTATCTATAGTGAGTCGGCCTCGACACTCAGTACACGTGGATTCTATGAACTGCCGCTTCCAAATGAAAAGACTCAGTTTTCCGCACAGCTCCAGGTGGACTCTTATGACCTGAACTCCGCGGCATGGTCGGACATTCCCGATGTAGAGTTTCAGCTTATGGAGGACGATGGCTTTGTTGCCGGCGAATTCGTTTGGACGGGATTTGACTATATCGGTGAGCCGACACCTTTTGCAAATGAGGCACGAAGCTCGTACTTCGGCATTGTAGATTTGTGCGGAATCCCCAAGGACCGGTTTTATTTATACCGTAGTTATTGGCGACCCGATACGACTACCGTGCACATCCTGCCGCATTGGAACTGGCCCGAACGGGTAGGAAAGAATATTCCGGTTTTTGTTTATACTAACGGTGATTCCGCAGAGTTGTTCCTGAATGGAAAATCTCTCGGCCGCAGAGTAAAGGGACAACTGCCCGAAAAGCCGGTCAACTTCGCACATGGCAAATCTGCCTCGGCCAGTTCCGTCGAGTTGAATAATAGTCATGCCACTGAGAATGCAAATGACGCTGACAGGTCAACACGCTGGTGTGCGGCAAGTAAAGATACCGGTCAATGGTGGCAGGTTGACCTGGGTGAAAGCCGCCCTGTAAGATATCTGGCCATAGAGCTTGAGAAAGAAGCTAAGAACTATGGATACGAAATCAAAGTCTCAAGCGACGAATCTAATTGGCAGACTATTGTTACCAAGCGCACAAGCAGGTATCCCAGATGGGGTGGTCCGAACCAAACGTTCCACGATGTAGATATTCAGGCCAGATATGTTCGCATAGAATTTACCGAGTTGCGGGAAGGTACCTGGGCAAGTATCCTGGAATTAGGTGTTTATCCGGAAAAAATCGAGTCCTCTTACTATGACGTGACTTATAAGTACCGCCTGCGATGGAATGACGTGGTGTACGAGCCGGGAGAGCTTAGGGCCGTTGCTTACAAAAATGGCAACCGGATTGGTCAGGCTGTTATGCGCACGTCAGGAAAGCCGGCGGCAATTCGGTTGACACCCGACCGTAAGGAATTAAATGCAACAGGTGAAGACCTCTGCTACGTCCTGGTTGAGGCCGTGGATAATAAAGGTACGCTTTGCCCCCTGGCAAGCAATTTAATCCGCTTTCATATAGAAGGGCCTGCGGAAATCGCCGGCGTCGGAAATGGTAATCCGCTTTCGCTTGAACCTTTCAAGGCAGACAGCCGAAAGCTGTTTTACGGCAAGGCGATGTTGATTCTAAGGACGCTGAAAAATCGTTCGGGTCAGGTTCGCGTTATTGCTGAAAGTGATGGTCTGCCTGATGTGAGAGTTACCTTAAAATGCTCGAGATAATCCGGACATAAAGCCCTGTAAAATAAGAAGGTGCCAGTTGAAGATACACCCTGTACCGGCACGATGTTTTCAGTGCTGAAGATAATGTGGCGGATTCGGGGCTAATACCAAATTATTCGGTATTAGCTCGTTTTAATTGATACTCGATTCGGATGTAACCGGATTGGTGAATTAATTATCTCAAAGCTTGTGGGTCATTACGCGGAAATTTCTCTTGACTAAAAGGTATATAATTTGGTATAGATAGTATTAACGAAGTTTGTGCCTACTCAGACATGCATCCGTGGATTTCAGGTCATATAGCAGGCGTAATCCTTATAGTGTTCCAAATAGAGGAGGAATTATTATGTGTAGAAAATTGAGTTATTTGGTTCTTTTTGTTTCGGTGCTGAGTGTTGCTCTTACGGGTACGACTAAGGCAGAGCTTGTCGGGTGGTGGAGGTTTAATGAGGGTTCCGGCGACACCGCCACTGACAGTTCAGGAAATGATCACCATGGGACGCTGCTTGGAAATCCGGAATGGGTGGCTGGCCCGGACGGCTTTGGCGGGGCACTTGCATTCGACCCGGAAAAGACCATAGGTGTTGACTGTGGAGTCTTCGACCCAACAAATGGGACGGGGCAATTCACTATCGCTCTTTGGGCGTTCTGGGATGGAACGGGGACTTTTCAGCATTTTATCACCAAGTCGGCCGGATACGGCGCAGATACCATGATGTTCCAGGTCGAGTTGTGGGGAGCCCATACCAGTGCCCAATATACTGATAGAGTAGGCATTACATATCAAGGTGCCGGGTCGGTGGAATTCTCAATTATGCCGAAGAACGAATGGGTTCACCTGACTTGGACGTTTGACGGAAGCGATCTCACACTTTATCTTAACGGCGTCGATGAAGTGGGTCCCAAACCATTCTCGATTGGTCCGGATGTCGATGCCCAACTCGAAATCGGATATAACGGTAATCGTCCCGAGATTAGTGAGAGAACTTTCCACGGGTTTCTCGATGAAGTCCGCATTTACGACAAGGCGCTGACGGCGGACGAGATTCAGATTGTCATGGTGGGTGGTGAAGGATTTCCAAATGCCTATGCTCCGGACCCCGCTGAGGGTGCTCTTTATCCGGATACATGGGTAAACCT
>DAOUVA010000340.1 GCA_030667885.1 Phycisphaerae bacterium | reverse complement strand
TTAACTGTTCATAAAAAGCTGGAAGAAGATTTATTAGACCGCACTGAAGAGATAACCGCAATTAACGAGATGTTAAAGATGTCACGAGTAGAAATGGCTCAGCGTGAGAAAATGGTCGCGATAGGACAGATGGCCACCGGCATTGCCCATGAGATAGGCAATCCTCTGGCAAGTCTTTCTTCTGTGGCACAATATCTTGGCAGAAAACTACAAAAGCATGAAGAAAAGGAGCATCTTCTGGTTATCAGGCATCAAGTCAGTCGGATATCCAATATTCTCAAACGCATGCTGAGCTTGTCACGGCCGGTAACATCTGTGTATAAGTGGGTCGATATCAATGAGCTGATAGACAATACGCTGTCACTCGTTAAGTTCGATAAACGTATGCAGTTGATTACTATCAGGAATGTCGGCGCCAACGACCTGCCAATGGTGTGGCTTAATCCACAGCTTCTTGAGCAGGTACTTCTCAATATCTTTATAAACGCTCTGGATGCAATGAATGCCATGCCCGGCAAAAAGGAACACACTCTTGAGATAACAAGGCAATCCAGGGATGAGAAAGTTGAGATTCGCATCAGTGACACTGGCATTGGAATGAGCCCGGAAGTATGTAAGCGTGCATTTGAGTCGTTCTTTACAACAAAGGAAATCGGCAAGGGTACCGGCCTTGGGCTTTTCATAAGCTACAACCTCGTGACCGAAGTTGACGGTACTCTTTCCATGGAATCCGAACCGGGTAAAGGAACTACGGTCACAATCCGAATACCGATAAGGCCCAAAAAGGACTTATTCAGCAGCAATAATGACGAGAAAGATTTTACTAATACAAAAGTGGAGTCTATCAAGGAAAATAACGTTTAATTTTGATGTTTTCCGCCAAACAGTACGAAAATAATTGGAATGAGAGACAAAGAAAATGACAATGAATGAAATATTATTAGCAGATGATGAAGTAACCTTTAGAGAAACCTTCGCAAAGGTTCTGCGGGAAGAAGGAATGAAAGTTACAGCAGTGGACAACGGAACTGATGCAATAAAAGCCATTATGATGCAGCCATATCCCCTTGCGATACTGGACATCCAAATGCCCGGCTCAGACGGCATAAAGGTTCTGCAAGAAATAATGAAAGTAAGGCCCGATACACGTGTGATAATGATAACGGCCTATGGAACGATTGAGATGGCCGTGGAGGCTATCAAACTCGGCGCTTGTGATTACGTGATGAAACCGGTAATTTTCGAAGATATACTGACAAAAATTCAGCAGCATTTGCAGTATTTACATCTGCAGGAGGAAAACCGGGAATTAAAGCAAGAGCTTAACAGCAAATTCGACATTACTCAGATTATAGGCCAGTCCCAGGCAATGCATCAGGTTTTTGAAATTATTCGGAAAGTGGCTCGGACCAAAAGTAATGTGTTGATAACAGGAAAAAGCGGAACTGGCAAGGAATTAGTTGCCCGCGCTATACACTCCCTGGGATCGAAGAATGGCAGGCGTTTTATTGCAGTTAATTGTAGTGCAATACCTGAAGGTTTGATTGAGAGCGAATTATTCGGCCATAAAAAAGGGAGTTTTACCTCTGCCATAAAAGACAAGAAGGGGCTTTTTGAAAGTGCTCAAGGTGGAACTTTATTTTTAGATGAGATTGGTTATATGCCGTTGAACTGCCAGGTAAAATTACTCCGGGCAGTGGAAAGCAGACAAATAACACCTGTAGGCTCTACGGAACCTATCGATATTGATTTGCGGCTGATCGCGGCAACAAACAAAGACCTGTTTGAAGAGATAAAACTGGGACGATTCAGAGAGGATTTATATTACAGGATGAATGTTGTCGGTATCCACATTCCTTTATTAAGGGAAAGGAAAGAAGATATTCCGTTGCTGGTCGAACATTTCATCAAAAAATATAATACCGATATGGGTAAGCAGTGTGTGGGAGTAAGTGATCATGTCATGCAGTTCCTTATGAATTATGAGTGGAAAGGCAACATAAGGGAACTTCAGAATATAATAGAAAGAGCGGTAATATTTGCTGAAGACGATGTTATCAAGATGTCTGATATTGGATCCTTAGGCTCGACCGCAATGTTACCAAATGAAGTAAACGAGAACCTACAGGCGGCTGTCAGAATATACGAGAGAGAACATATATGCAGAGTGCTGAACAAGTATAATTGGAATAAAGTTGAAGCAGCAAAAGCTTTGAAGGTGGGCTTGTCAAGTTTGTACAGGAAGATTGATGAACTGGGAGTCAATGTTAACAGAGCTACAAAAAAAGGGAAAGCAGGGTGAATTTGACACTATCGTATTTACTTTTTTGACCTATTTATCAGAGAGGATTTACCAATGAAAGTTAAGAAGGCTACTGCCTATGCTTTGCATGCTTTAATGTATATGGTCAGACACGTCACACAGTTACCCATTACAACCAATGCTATAGCAAAAGGAGAAGGAATTCCGTCCGAATACCTGGCCAAGATATTCCAACGGCTGTCAAAAGCAAATATAGTCAAAGGCGTAAAAGGTCGCAAAAAAGGACATCTTTTTGCCAGGCCGCCAGAGGAAATCAGCCTTCTTGAGATAATCAACAGTATCGAAGGTGAATCGCTCTTTGACGATTGTCCAATAAGACACTGTCAATGTGGTGGAAGCTCGCAGAACTGTCATATTTATGCTCAGTGGATTAGTGCCACAAGGAAGATTAATACTCTCTTTGAAGAAACTTCTCTGGCAACCGTTGCCTGGAACCACCCGGAACATCGTTTTCACAGCCTGCCGGAATCACTTGGCATTAAGAAGAAAAGGCCAAACAGAAAAAAGTCCGAACCAAAGGTATCAGCTCTTTAAACCATTACTTTCAGAGCATTACAATAAAAGCTTCTAAATCCATCTGCCAGGTAAGGATGAATTGCAGATATCAAGGCAGGAGCTCTGCAGGTATATTATGTTTTTTAGCCTCGTTTAATGTAGGCTGTCCCAGACAATAGACTTTGACGCCGTCAGGAACAGAGCCATATTGCTTCAAAAAAGCTCGGACTGTTGAACCGCTTGTGAATAATATCTGGTCGATGAAATCAAAATCAGTTTCTTCGGGCTCTATATTAACATTTCTATATACCACCACCGCCTCGATAGCAGCATCAGCAAGACCATCCAACAGCATACTTGAACCAATCTTCGGTCGTACAAGAAGAATCCTTTTGCCTTTTAGAGAAACTTTCTTAAATTCTTCAAGCAAACCGTCACTTGATTCCAATTTCGGCTGCATGTCAACCAAAACTCCAAACGCCTTGAGTTTTTCAGCGGTTGTTTTGCCGATGGCAGCAACTTTCACTGTGCCAATGGATCTGGTATCGAGACCAACAGCATTTAAGCGTTGAAAGAAGAATTCTACTCCGTTGGTGCTTGTAAATACTATCCAATCAAACGTATTGAGCTGTTTTAGCACCTTATCGGCTTGCGTATAATCATCGAGAGGCACCTATTTAATCAGAGGTCTGTGAATAATAATTCCAAGATGTCTGTATTTGTCCGGATGGGTACCCGGGAGAAGTATTCTCGGCTTTTTTCCAAACCAGTCCAGCTTCTCTTTAAGCTCAACTACTTTACCTACAATAAAAATAGCCGGCGTCCGCAGTTTTGCCTTTTGAGTTACTTCAAGAAAATCATCCAAAGTTCCCTGAATAACTCTTTGGTCATAGCAGGTGCCTTTTTCGATTGCTGCAATTTTTGTCTGGCCCGGCCAGCCTGCTTCAAGAAGTGATTTGATGATTGTTCCAATATTTGCGACACCCATTAGAAAGATAATAGTTCCGGCTTTGGGTATTTCTATTTCCTTTTCATTCTTTCGATGACCGGTAACGATGGCAATATTAGATGTACAATCTCTGTGTGTCGGTGGTATGCCCCCATAGCAGGGTGCCGCCAGGGCACTTGTTATACCTGGGACAAATTCGAAATCCACTCCTGCCTGAACACATTCTTCGGCCTCTTCGCCGCCTCTGCCAAAAAGTAACGGGTCACCACCTTTAAGTCTGACAACAACTTTGTTGTCCCTGGCTTTTTCAATTAAGAGTTTATTAATCTGTAATTGGGGCATCGTATGTCGGCCGGCAAATTTACCAACAGATATTATTTCAGCACTTGGTTTAGCAAGCCTCAATAGCTCAGACGGTATTAAATGGTCATGCAAAATGACATCGGCTTCACAAATTAACTTGTAGCCCTTAACTGTGATTAGTTCCACATCGCCTGGGCCTGTACCAACAAGGTATATTTTTCCGTATGACATTGCCTTCTTTCTGTAAAAAATTGAAAAAAATAAAAATATTTTAATATTCTCGATATTGAGAATTACGGCAGAGTATGAGGTATAAACATGCCGGCAATTGACGATTTCTCACAACCTTCGGCTTTACATTACAACAGTTTTCATATATACAATATATAGCAATCGGATCAACGAGGGTCAAGTGCAAAGATGATTGTTATCTACTTCGTTGCAATATATAAATCATGTCCGATTACGTTATAAAAACAGTGAAGTAACTAAATAGACCGTTAAATTGTTTATGGTTGTTATACTTCGAAGGATATTCTATGGATGAACAGGATTGCCGGATACTGGACGCACTTCAAAACAATTTTCCTTTAAGCGAAAGGCCTTATGAAATCATAGCGCAAAGGTTACAAATTCCCTGCCACGAGCTTTGGGACAGGACCCGGAAATTGATAAGCGAAGGGGTAGTTCGCCGGATTGGAGCAAGTCTTGATTCACGCAAACTCGGTTTCTGCAGCACCTTAGCTGCAATCAATTGCCAGGCAGATGTTATCGAGCAAGCCGCCAAAATAATAGGACAATTTCCTGAAGTTACCCATAGCTATCTTCGTAATGATAATTTCAATATTTGGTTTACTTTAATTGCAACTGATGAAAAAAGGATTGAATGTATTCTTGAACAGATACGCACTTCTTTATCACTTGAGCCTTCACAAGTCCTTAATTTACCTATGAAGCATCTGTTTAAGCTCAATGCCCGATTCAAGGTGGCACATTAATATCAAGAATTGCATTTTTGAGCATTGATAAATTTTGTCTTAAAAAAAACGATAATTGTCTGCAACTTTTTGAAAAGCAGCTGGCATCTCAAGGAGTTCTCATATCTGGGAAAACGCTCCTTTTCTATCGGTTTAAGCGTCCTTAGAGCTTAACATTTGATTGAACAACTGAGTTTATTGTGATATATATGAATGTATTAAATATCTTTAGTCGATACTGTAAGTGACAGAACAACAATATGAAATTTCGTGGTGGTCATAACATATTACTTCAGGGGCGTCCTGAGGGTATGATAAAGTTAATGCCGGAGCCGGAGGTACTTTATCTACCTTTGCGCAGCCGGCGTTTTTCGTTCGGTGAGCTTTGTGTAGAGGA
>DAOUVA010000161.1 GCA_030667885.1 Phycisphaerae bacterium | reverse complement strand
CGCCTATTCCATTCATCCCGAATTCAATCGGCCACCACCGCGAATGGGTAGAGGCCTGCAAGACAGGCGGGCCTACCACGTGCAATTTCGACTATTCGGGCGCACTGACCGAAGCGGCGCTGCTCTGCAATGTCGCGCTGCGAACCGGAAAGAAACTGAACTGGGACGCCGGGAAGCTCAAAGCCATCGGCTGCCCAGAAGCCGACAAGCTCATCAAACCCGAATACAGAAAGGGATGGAGGCTATAAGTCGCCATATTATTGCATAGGCTGCAAGGCAATAGTGGCCTTGATAAGATAGCTGCAAACGCAACGATTGGTCGCTTCCGGAACAAGAAGCAGGCCGCCTGCGGGAATTGTATTAATCCAGCAGCCCGGGCGTATGCCGCCGTAGTTTTCGGTTCCTTTGCCGGACAGGAGATCTCTGTATCCAAGTGTAGCCGAACGGAAAGCCAGCAAGTTCTTAGCTCCGGCGATGATACCGCAGCCATAAGAACGTTCAAAATGAAAATCTTTTTTAAGACCGGTACGAAGATCCCAGGCACCAGGCTGGGCGTAGATGGTTGAGTCATTCAGGATAGGCCGCGAGGCATAGCGGGCCTCAATATCCCAAAGCCGATTTCCATTCGAGGCTCGGAAAGCGGACATTCTGCCGCCAACTTCCGAAACCAGCTTGAAGCGTGTGTCTTGATAGGCCATCAGCAAAATGTCGTGCTTTTGACTTAAAGCAAGCATCGTGCCGTAAATATCTTTTAATGAAGTCCAGACAACTTCACCATCGTTCATATTCAATGCGATAAGTGTCCCATCCGTTTTAGAGACACTGTCCGAATTTTGAGTCTCTTGAGTTCTTTGTTGTTTGTTCGGGTAATCCGGACGGTCAATTAAAGCCAACGGCGCATCGATCAAATAAATGTTGCCGTTTCCAATTGCGATGGAGTTATTACGGATTGAATTTTGTGGCGTGAAGCTCCACTTGAGCTTACCTGTTTTTGTATCCATCGCAAACAGAAGCACAGATTGAGTAAATTGCGTACTCATATCGCTTCTGCCGTAGCGATACTGAACGATATGCTCTGTATCGGCCAGTGTGCCAAATAAAGTGTCGTTCTTGCATGCAATGTATCCCCAGGTGCTTTGTTTGCCTTGCGGATGCCCAGGAGCAGTAAACTCGGTAATCAGTTTGCCGGTAGCGGGATCCAGTTTCAGGCATTTTCCACCTTTGCGCACATAGAGACCTTCAGCGGTTACACAGAAGTTGCTTCCAATCCCGGCCGTCCCCATCAGGTGCTCCTGGTCGTATGCTTTTAATATGTTTTCGAGAGGATATTCCCAGATGACATGTCCATTATATGCGTCAATCGCTCGCAGACCATGTAAACCTTCGACAAAAAGCCGGCCATCAAGACAAAGCGGCGCAGGGCCGCGTCCATGCCGGGAAGGCATTTCAAAATCATTGTCAGTGAACCACAGCACTCCCAAGGGACCTCTTATGAGCTCATCAGGAGAGCAGTTGGTGTTTGCTGGGTCGGCATACTGGTGTGTCCAATTGCCGGCACCTTTGAGGCCGCCGCGAACAGTCAATTGCATTTCGCCCGGTTTACCAAAACATGCAGAACCGCCATAGGGTCTTAGAGTTCGATTAATCTCTTTTTCCGGTAAATAATCAGCCCCCTCTTTGACAGAAGCGCCCGATACAATCAGGTTGGCAAAACAGTTGGGCAGTTTTGTCGCTGCAAGGTCCCGCTGCAGGACAGTTACACGCCTGCCGTAAAGTCCGGCTTCATCGAGTAATTGTCTTGCCCTTTTGACCTTTGCAGGATCTGATTCGAGAGCGTAAATATTCAGGTTCGTACGTTTGGCCAGTTCATAAGCAAGGCGGCCCTGCCCGCAACTGATGTCGAGACAATAACCTTTGGTCTTTCCGGTTTTTTTGATAATTTCCTCTGCAGCTCTGGCGTACAGTTGATTTTTCTCGTAAGGAGATCTTTTAGGTTTTGGACTTATCTCAACCGTCTTCTTTGAAGTTTTGCCTGCGAAACAGTAGATAGTGCCCTTATCCGTGCTAACGATGAGACGGCCATCAGCCGCTGCGAGTCCACTTGGCCGGCCATCGACATCAGCGGTCATAATGATAGATTTGGTTTCTATATCTGCGGTGATTATCTTGCAGTTTTCCGTTCCAACGACAATTGTTTTACCTGCCCCTATTAGCGATACACCCACCGGTTCCGGGCACTCAATCGACCAGGATGGTGAACTTAGAATATTTTGTTTTTTTAGCTTTCCCGCAGAATCTTTTGTCTGCTTTTCTTCAAAAGGTTTTGACCGGATGATACCCTTAATGATGTTTCCCTGAGCAAAGACAATATGTTCAGGAAAATCAGCGACAGCAGAGCCGGGTGTTCCCCTGAGCAGCAAGTTACCGGTTTGGGAATTAAACAATTCATTCCTGCTGAACGTCAAGCCGTTAATAAGGGTAATGAACGGACCGGGCCGTATTTGACCATATCTCTGGAGATGAAAGTACCTGAATGCGCCGTTTTGCCTGTCGAAGGCGGCGGGTATCGCACGGCCGGTTGGTACTAAAAGGATATCATCGGCGGCGGACAGATAGCCTTGCACGGAGACACCGCTGTTGGCTTGTGCTGTCGGATGAGGCTGATCCATCAGCATACTGCCGCTTGAATCATTCACCCAAAGAACCTTACCTGTTTCAGGCTCGATCGCGTAAATGTATATTCCTTCCGAAGGCCAAATACCTGCGGAAAAATAGACGATATCATCGATAATAGTGGGCGCACCTCTTGCCGGCCATCGTGAAATCATGCGTGAGTTTCCGAGGACCATATCTTCTTGCGGTCCTCCACGCTTTTGCCAAATAAGCTTTCCTGTTTTTGCCCGAAGGCAATACAGATAGCCATCATCTGCGACTATATACAGCCGCCCCTTCCAATATGCAGGGGCGAAACGAACCGGAGAATCAGCAAAAAATGTCCATCGCTCCTTACCCGAGACAGCATCCAATGCATAAACTTTATTGTCCGCTGAACTGCCAAAGAAAACCATGCCTTCTGCGATGATTGTATGATAAGCATGGTCAAAAGGCATACGGGTATCTTCGGCCCGCCATGCAGGCTGAGGCCGGTGAAGCGGCTTATATACCCAACACAACGAGAGACTGGCCGGCAGATGTTGTGATGTGTAGCCGCTCCGGGCTGCATCGGCACGAAATTGAGGCCAATTGCCCCCTTTCGAAGTCTGCCAGGATGTTAACAGCAAAATTATACTAAGCAGAGTTCTTGTCATAACAACCTCCAGTAATGTCGGTTTAATAATTAAAAGAATGCCAGCCCCATGATACCAAATCTGTTTCACTAAGGCACATACATTCTGTTCTTTAGAAAAGAGATGTTTGTGACTTAGCAGATTATTTGCAGTTTTTGAGGTAGTATTTTGTAATCAACAGAACTAAAAAGATTCGGATAGACTTCACCATCATTGCTAAGCGGCGCAGAAGGATTAAGAGAGACGGAAATTGATTTTGCCTGAAAGCAGGTGACTTTATCATGGTGAGAGAGCTTCTTTCTGAGGACCAGTGGTATAAGTCCCAAAGCTTCCATCTTCCCGGGCATTTCTATTAACAGGCAATCCAACAGGCCGTCATCGGGTCTGGCCTCCGGAATAAATGTGAGTCCTCCATATCGGGACGTATTACTGACAAGGAGAACTCCATAGGTGCCACGAAATATTCTCCCATCGGCTTTAATATTCATTTCCCATCCGGAGGAGATCTTTCTGATTACGCAAAGAGCCGCCGCTATGTAGCGAAGGGAACCGTTTAGTCCCTTCATTCGATAGCTTTTTGCGCAGACAGCAGCAAAAAGACCTACAGAAGAGGCCATGCAAAAATAGTATTCACCGGCCTTTGCGATATCCACATATTTGGTTTTTCCATTAATGATTTTCCGGCAGGCTTTATGCAGTTGTTGGGGCAAGCCAAGGCTTTTCGAAAAATCATTGGAGGAGCCAGATGGAATAATACCAATACGTGGAATTTGTTGGCATCCGGCTGAAAGGACGCCATTTATGACCTCATTTAAGGTCCCATCTCCACCGAGAACGACAATAGTGTCCACTTTTTGGATTGTTGCTTTGGCCGCTATTTCCCGCGCATGGCCGGGATAATCCGTAGTAAATGAAGTAAAGGCAAACTTGTGTTTGTTCAGAAATGCCTCGGCCCGACGGACACGTGAACGGTTCAGCCCCCAGCAGGCTTTTTTATTCGCGATGATAATGTTGGTACTCATAATGTAAAATGATTTTGATAAATATGACTTCCTTATACCGGATTATATGACCATATATATAATCGTATTCAATAAAGGTCGGATTGGCAATTGGGGATTTTATAAGCAGCACCTATATTAAGAGAACAATTTATCGCAGCAAATACGTACAAACAAAGATAGAAATCGACGGCCAAAATGATTATGATGATACATTGACTGCCCAATAAGGTGTCCGGGCACAGGTAAATGTAAATATTACGGGTACATTGATGTATAACGAACAACTTTTATATGATATAAGCCAGCTAAATGAGCTTTTTAGAGACAGCACCAGTATTCAGAATCTCTTAGACAAAACTGTTGCAATGGTAGCATCTCATACAAATTCGGATGTTTGTTCAGTTTATCTTTACAACAATGAAAATCACGAACTGGTCTTGAGAGCGACACGTGGCCTGAATCCGGACTCGGTCGGAAGAGTAAAGCTCAAGCTGGGTCAGGGTCTTACAGGCCTTGCACTACAAGAGCTACGGCCGATATGCGAGAAAGATGCTGTTCATAACAAGAACTTTAAGTTTTTCCCCGGTATATTTGAGGAACGGTACGAGTGTTTTCTTGCTGTGCCGATAGTACGAGGTATCTGGAAAATCGGTGTATTAGTGCTTCAGCGACAAAAGGGCAGATACTTTAATGATTCCGATATTACCGCTTTGGAGGCAGCGACATCGCAGCTTGCCAATATCATTGAGAATGCCCGCTTCCTTATGGCGATGCACGAACCGCACGCCGAAGAGCAAAAGGTCAAGACCGCATTGTCAGAGCAATTTAAGTTTATAAAGGGTAAAGTTGCATCGGAAGGTTTTGCATACGGCCCTGCCACAGTTGCCAACAAGAAGAAAAGTCTTGCCATACTTATGAGCAGAGAGTTCGATCACACATATACGCTCGAAGATTTCCATAAGGCAATCACCAAAACGGCGGACCAACTCGAAGAACTGCAGGAACTGGTGGGACGGAAGCTTTCAGATGCCGCTTCACTAATTTTTTCTGCGCATTTGGTGATACTTAAAGACAAGTACTTCGTGGGAGGTGTAGTCAATCTGATAGAAAGTGGAGTTAATCCACCGCTGGCGATATTACAGGTTGCCACACAATATATGGGAAGTTTTGCAACCAGCAGCAATTCATACATGCAGGAAAAAACCCAGGACATCGAGGATCTGATCGTAAGGCTGATGAGCAATCTCCTCAATGAAGCCGAAGAGCTTGGTAAATTCCGGAACCGGATTATAATAACCGGAGAACTTTTGCCTTCCGATTTGCTCATACTCTCTTCGGAGGAAGCGGGCGGAATCGTTCTTATAGGGGGTACTGTTACGTCGCATTTATCTATACTTGCCAGATCTTTGCGAATTCCGATGATTGTCAGCGACACTTATGAGCTTCTTGATCTTCCGGACAATACCCCCATCCTGGTGGATGCTGAAACAGGCCATGCATACGTTGACCCTTCCGACGAGGTATTAGAGCGGTTCGAATCGCAACAGAAAGACAAGCTGACATTGGCCGAACAGAAACGTTCGATAAAACCTGTCACAACCACGCGGGATGGTACAAGAGTGCATCTATTCGCCAATATCAATTTATTGGCCGATTTGAAGGTTGCGAGTGAACTGCACTGCGAGGGTGTGGGTCTCTACCGGACGGAGTTTCCATTTATGATCAGGAATAATCTTCCGAACGAAGCGGAACAATTTACTATTTACCGCGAACTCGCCAAGCTAATGAAAGGCAAACCCATTACATTCAGAACACTCGATATGGGAGGCGATAAAACCTTATCCTATTACCACGACATCAAGGAAAAGAATCCAGCTCTCGGCCTGAGGTCGATACGCTTTTCGCTTCAGAACAAAACAGTTTTCGCCGAGCAAATTCGTGCCATGCTGCGTGCAGGGGCCGGAGAGGATTTGCGGATTATGTTTCCAATGATTTCATCCATAGACGAATTCTGCCATGCCCGTGAAGTCGTATTCGAATGTCTGGACAAGCTTGATAAACAGAACAAGGAACACAATAGAAAACCGAAACTTGGAATAATGGTCGAGCTGCCATGTATCGTGGACTTGATAGACGATTTCACAAAGGAGGCTGATTTCTTTTCGATAGGGACCAACGATTTTATACAGTTTATGTTAGGCGTTGACAGGACTAACGAAAATGTCGCTGATTCTTATTTACCTCATCACCCTTCGGTTTTGCGTGCAATGAAAAAGGTGGTCCATTCGGCCAATCAAAACGGCAAAGAAATTTCGGTTTGCGGTGATATGGCTCATCAAGAAGAATATCTGCCTTTCCTGCTTGGCATAGGTGTGAGGAACCTGAGTATGAATCCGGGTTATCTCTTAAAAATTCAAAAAGCCATTTCAGATATTGAAATCGACGAAGCCAAAGCAACTGCCGAAAGAATGCTTGGTCAAAGCAAAATCAGCGACCTGGCACAGACCTTGGACCTTAATCGTATCAATGAGTAATAACTGCTGCCGCAAATATTTAAGGGCATCAAGGTGAGTGCACTTCATATCTGTCCCAACCGGGACAGGTAGAAATATTTCGAAAAATATTTTTTTTTTGTTGACACATACCGACATACTGTTATAGTTATATATAACACTAATGCTCTTTAAGGAGTTATAGCCATTTTTATACGAATTGAACCATCATCATCAGTTCCGATATACCGGCAGATTATCGACCAGATTAAGTATCAGGTTGCCACCGGTGTGCTTAAAGAAGGCGATAAAGTCCCAAGTGTGAGGGAATTAGCAGCGAGGCTGGCAATCAACCAAAATACGGTGCTCAAGGTCTATAACGAGCTTTGCCGGCAGAATGTGCTCAAAATCGAAAGAGGTGACGGTACATACGTTTCTTCCAATAAGCAGACTATTCCCGTTGCCGAAAGAAGAAAAACCGTCTCAAACGTTCTTCGCGAAGCGGCTATTCTGGCGGTTCAACTGGAGTTGCCTATTGAGCAAGCCGGGGAACTTCTTCAGAAGGAATATGAGAGTATCGTTTCACAAAGGGCCGGCCGTGGTAAAAGTGGTTTGTCGGAGAAGTAATATGTTTGGAATGCTTCTGTGGAAAGAATGGAAAGAGAATCTCTGGAAACTTTGGTTTTGCGGGGGGGCCAGCGTTGTATTTACGATTATGCTTTTCAGGATAAGAATCATACCGGATTTTGCCAATTGTATATTGATTTCATTTATTCAGATGTTTGCAGTACCGGTAATTTATTCGCTGGATATTTTTTCGGGTGAAATAAGCAACCGCACAGTGAATCTGCTTTTCAAGATACCGGTTCCCAGATGGATGCTTTTTTTTAGTAAGTATATTGTTTCAGTCGCCGGGATTATTCTGATATTTCTTATTAGCGGACTGTTGATGGAATTCATGTCTCGGGGCAGAGAGGCACAGGTGTTGTTTCTTGTAACAACCAATTCACGTTATGGCCTGGCAGCGCTGGTTCTTTTTACCTGGTTCTGTGCCTTCGGCTGTCAGAGCAGGAATGAAGCCGGTTCGCTGGTGGCTATGTTCGGTGTCTTTATCGGCTGGGGAATCGTCCTTCTCTGGTCCAATCTGTGTGAAGTAGCCTGGGCCGAGCGTTTCGTGCCGTATTCACTTTTACTTATGGAGTTCACCAAGGTAGGCTTTGTTGGGACGGCGTTTTCACAAATCATGGCATCTGCAGCAGCACTTGGCATTGCATGTTACAGATATATCAGTATCAGGAGATATCTATGAGGGTATCAGGAATTATCCATCAGCAGATTTGCCAGCTCAAATGGCACCTTATGGCTTGCCTGGGACTGATAATGGTTCTGCCGATAGAAGAAGCTGTGGTCAGTCTTAAGGCGGGTGATGGCTTTTTCAGCACTAATCTGACTTTCGTGGCTATCATGTTCGGGCCTCTGCTTGCCGGCCTAATCGCATGTGCTAACGTACAGGGTGATTTAGACGAGAAGCGCTATATCTTCTGGCGTTCAAAACCCGCCAATGTAAAATCACTCATTACATTAAAATTCTTCATCGGGCTGGTCGCCTCTTTATTGATTATAGCCTGTCCATTGGTTTTCCACTTTGTAAGCAATATCATCTGGAATGAAGAAGGTATCGATAAATGGTTTTTTAAGTTTTATGTGCCACTTCCCATCCTGATAGCGATAATGACATACAGTCTGTGTTTTGCATGT
>DAOUVA010000336.1 GCA_030667885.1 Phycisphaerae bacterium | reverse complement strand
TTTCTCTGAGATGAAGTAGTTTTTCAGATGTCTCTATTGTAGAATCTCAAATACCCCCCAACCTTCAATTAAATCGCCTCAGAGGCTATTTAAGCGACGAACTGGGCTTATCGGCAAGAGATTTATTGGGTCATCTTTTGGATTATTTACGGAATTTTTGTGTTTTGATAGTTTTTCGGGAAAGAATTTGCAAAATTTCTACAGATAAGTTAGCTTATTGCTTTCGGCCGAGTGGCGGAATGGCAGACGCTGGGGACTTAAAATCCCCTGCCCGTAATGGGTGTGTGGGTTCGAATCCCACCTCGGCTATTATCGTATCTCGTGAAGCATAATGTGTATCTCGAAGAAGATATAAAATTCAAGGGTAAAATAGTCTGTTGATATGCAGTCAACTGATAATGTAAAGGAGTTAGATGACGTTGAGTAAGAACTATAAACTTGCAAATGTAGGAAAACCTAATCTTTTTCGCGATACATTTCCATATAGCGAATTTCCCAAAGCAATATTCGATAAGCAGAAAGTTGCCTGCGAAATACCTGAGAATATATGGATAACAGATACGACCTTCCGTGACGGCCAGCAGGCCCGGCCGCCGTATAGGCCCGAGCAAATACTCAGGATTTACGATTTGCTCCATGAAATAGACGGCGGGACAGGGCTGATTCGACAGTGTGAGTTCTTCCTGTATTCGAAGCGCGACCAGGAGGCGATAAAGCTGTGCAGAGAGCGCGGGTACAAATTTCCTGAGATAACAGGATGGATAAGGGCTGTGGCCGATGATTTTAAGCTGGTCTCGAAAATGGGGCTGGGCGAAACCGGTATTCTAACCTCGGCGAGCGATTATCATATATTCCTGAAGCTGCGAAAGACGCGGGTCCAGGCGATGAACGCATATCTGGATATTGTCAAAACGGCCTTAGACAGCGACGTTATACCGCGCTGCCACTTTGAGGATATAACGCGGGCTGATTATAAAGGTTTTGTTCTGCCTTTTGCCGCGGAGTTGATGAAACTTTCAAAAGAATATGACAAGCCGGTCAAGATTCGGCTTTGTGATACACTCGGATTCGGCCTGCCATGGGCACAGGCTTCTCTGCCTCGGGGTGTTCCGAAACTTGTCCGTGGTCTTCGTCAGGCAGGGGTCCCGTCCGAATGGCTCGAATGGCACGGCCATAACGATTTCCACAAGGTCCAGGTGAACGCCGCCGCGGCGTGGCTTTACGGCTGCTGTGCCGCCAACACCGCGATGTTCGGCGTGGGTGAGCGAACCGGCAATCCGCCCCTCGAAGCGATGGTTGTCGAACACGCCCAGTTAAAGGGAATGACCAAAGGTGTAAACTATGCCGCCATAACCGAATTGGCTGACTACGCCGGAAAGGAACTGGGTTTCTCGATTCCGCTGAACTATCCATTGGTCGGAAGGGATTTCAACGTTACTCGGGCGGGTATTCATGCGGACGGCTTGTTAAAAAACGAGGAAATATACAACTGCTTCGATACCAAGGAGTTACTTAATCGTCCTGTGGGTGTGGCGATAACCGATAAGACCGGCGCAGCCGGCATCAAGCACTGGGTCGAGGCCAGGTATGTTATTGAAATACCAAAGCATGACCCGAGGATAACCCAAATCAAAGACAGAATTGACGCCGAATACGCCGCCGACAGGGTCTCGATGATTTCTGATGAGGAAATGTTTGCCTGGGCGCGGGAAGCTTTTAGTGGTAATCTGCCGTCGTTAAGGTTGTAGGGGCAACCCCATGTGGTTGCCCTAATCTCTGCGTCCAAAAGGGCAAATGCTGATTATGCCGGATAAAAAAATAAAGGCGGTATTGTTCGACCTCGGAGATACCCTGCTGGACTTTGGCAAGCTCAATCCGGGCGAGATTTTTCGTCAGGGCGCCAGATTGTCCTATGATTTTCTCAAAAGCCGCTCTCAGCCGGTCGGCAATTTCAAATATTACTGCCTGTGGAACATGGCGGCACTTCAATTTCGACGCTTGGTTTCCAATATAACCAGAAATGATTTTAATTCCCTGACTCTGTTAAGATGGATTGGTGTTAAAAAAGGCATTCGGCTTGACGGGGATCAATGGCGGCATTTTGCGTGGCTTTGGTATGAGCCTTTGAGAAAAATTGCCACGGTCGAGCCGGACATAAAAGAGACTTTAACCAAACTGAAAAATTCCGGACTTAAGCTCGGTATAGTTTCCAATACTTTTGTCAGCGGCGATTCACTGGAAAAACATATGGAGCAGGAGGGCATATTGGATTTCTTTGCCCCGAGAATGTATTCGTACGAGTTTGATTTTCGCAAGCCGGACCCCCGGATTTTCAGGATTGCCGCCGAGCGCATTGGCGAAGCCCCGGAGAGCATATTGTTCGTGGGAGACCGGATTAATATGGACATTGCCCCTGCGCTAAAGGCCGGTATGCGGGCTGCGCTGAAAACCGCTCATACCAATGCCGGAAAGAAAATCCCAGATAGCGCCGGGAAAATAAATCACATCTCAGAACTCCCCGCCCTCATAGAAAAAATCAACGCACAGGCAGTATCAAACTGATCCTTTAATCCTGCGTAACTTGTCCCTTTGCGAAAGCGCGGGGCAGGAATCTATAAATAAAGCCGAGCCAAACCAGCCCGGCTTTTTTCTTATACCTGTATTGTATGTTTCACTACGGCCTTTCAAATTCGACCGGTTATTACGATTATTCTTTGGCCCCGTGCTTGCGCAAAAGTTCTACGATTTCGGTGTGGTCATTTTCCTTTGCACTCCACAAAGGAGTCCGTCCTTCATAATCTTTTGCGTTCACATCGGCCCCGTCACTGATAAGCGGTTCGACCACTGTTTTGCGGCCTTTCTCGGCTGCACGATGCAGGGATGTGCGGCCATCATGTTGTTTTGCATTGACATCGGCGCCTTTAGCGATGAGCAGTGCTATAACCTCCCGATGGCCTTTCCTGGCCGCATGGTGAAGGGGCGTTTGGCCACCGTTGTCTTTTGCGTTTACCTCGGCTCCCTTGGACAATAACAGTTCCGCCAGTTCTCTGTGACCCTTCGCCGCAGCGTAGTGCAGGGGTGGGCCGTTCCACTCATCCCCTGCATTTACATTAGCGCCTTTGGCAATAAGGAACTCAGCAATGTCCCTTTGGGCTGTAAAAGTCGCCCAGTGTAGAGGTGTCCAATTGAATTGATCGTCCTTTATGTTCACATCGGTTCCCTGTTCCAGAAAACGCTTAACACCGGTCAAATCCCCCCGCCAGGCAGCAAAGTGGAAGTCAGAGACCTCAGCGCCTTTGGAAATGAAGAAATCGAACAACTCGCGATTTCCCCCCAAAACTGCATAGCGAAAGGCTGTCCAGCCATCCTGGTCTTTCACATTGAACTTAGCTCCATTGGCCACGAGAAGCTTGGCTAACTCCGCATCCTCAGACCAAATCGCGTGGTGAAGGGGCGGATAGACCTCGTTGGCTGTGAAGTTTATATCTGCACCTTTATCTACGAGAACTTTTACCTTCTCCTTGTCCTTCTCCCGAAAGGCATAGTACAAGGGTGTACGGCCCCACTTGTCTTTCGCATTGACATCGGCGCCCTTGGTAATAAGAAATTCCATCATATGCACGAGAACTTTTACCTTCTCCTTGTTCTTCTCCCTAATGGCACAGTACAAGGGTGTCCAGCCCCACTTGTCTTTCGCATTGACATCGGCGCCCTTGGCAATAAGAAATTCCACCATATGCATTTGGCCATTCTTGATGGCTTGGTGCATTGGCCTCATATCCCACTTGTCCTTAGCATCCGGGTCGTTTCCCTTGGCAATCAGCAATTCCGCTACCTCCGCCAGGCCACTGTAAGCCGCGGCGTGCAAGGGGACCCAGTCCCACTTGTCCTTTGCCATGACGTCGGCGCCTTTTTCAATAAGCAGCTTGGCAACATCTCCACGGCCTTTCCAGGCCGCACTATGTAATGCGGTCGCACGATCGAAGCTTCGCGCGTTGACGTCGGCTCCTTCTGCAATGAGCAGTTCAGCCACATTCCTCCAACCAGCGGCTGCTGCATAATACAGTGGCGTCTCACTGCCTGGATAATACAGTGACGTCTCATTGCGGTTGTCCCTGGCGTCGACATCCGCGCCCCTGCCGATGAGGAACTCGACTACGTCCATTTGTCCTGCGCTGGCTGCATAGTGCAGTAACGTGCGGCCACCTTCGTCGCGGGCATCCACGTTCGTACCTTCCTTGAGGCTGTTTCTTACCTTATCGAGGTTTCCCATGTGAGCGTCGAGATGGAGAGCAGAAACCTTGGCTCCTCTGCTGACGAGCAGTTCAATCATTTGACGCCCGCCTCCCTCGCTCCGGAGGGCAAACGATATAGGCGTCCAGCCTTCGTTATTTTTCGCGTTAACATCCGCGCCTTTTACAATCAAAAGTTCAGCCGTTCTTGTCCTACCACGGAGAGCTGCAAAATGTAGCGGCGTCCACCCCATCTCGCCCTTTGCGTTGACGTCGGCACCGTGAGCAATAAGCAGTCTGGCAATTTCCGTATGGCCTTTGCTTGCAGCACGATGTAAAGCAGTCCCATACTTATCTTTGGCATTAACATCAGCACCCAACGAAAGGTACAATTTAACCTGGTCGATATCGCCCTTTAATACTGCCTCAAAAAGTGATGGTGATTTGGTCTTCTTTGCTTGTTGAACGCGCTCTATCATCTGCTTTGTTGACGTGACTATCTTGCTGTCCGGATACTCATCGAGAAGTTTCTGAAATGCAGCTAACGCGGCATCAAACTGTCCCGCTTTGAAATGAGATTGCCCGATCCAGTATTGCGCATCCTGAGCGATTTTGCTCTTCGATGACAGGCTTATTACTTTCTTGTATTCGGTAATGGCGGCATCGTAATCGGTGAGTTTGCGCAGCTCATTGGCTTTTTCGAAGTGTTGTTCGGCCTCTGTGTTGGTCCCTGATTCAATACCCGCGAATGATAAAACACATAGTCCGGGGACTGCTGCTAAAATCCAGCATATTGTTAATGAGATTAATCTTTTGTTATTCATTTTTATTTCCCCTTATTTTCCGGCGCTGATTGACTGCGCCATATCCATTAATTGTGACATTTCGGTATTACCGATTAAGACATAAGAAAGAGCATCATCCCTCCATGCGAGAATGGTCCCTGCGGCTTGCTCCTTGTCGCGGTATACGGCATATTCTCTGAAATCCTGCCGCGATAGCCCGCGCTGCCCATCCAAAGGTTGCTCGAACAACGATAACGAATTGATACCGTCTGTATACAGCAGTTGCATAGCGTCACGGCCCTCGATCCTTCTGATCTGATCGAGTGAATAACCAGGATGAAGCCTCGGGGGTGCTTGCAGCTCAAAATCGGCGGTTTCTCGCGCTTCGGAGAGGGTCATTGTGTGACCATTGGATATCACCGGAGCTTCAGGCGAGTTGATTTCTCGCTGAGATGGAGGTCCTCTGACAATTATGCCGGGAC
>DAOUVA010000342.1 GCA_030667885.1 Phycisphaerae bacterium | reverse complement strand
TACCGAACCAGTCGCGGCCATCAGGACACAAGGCGTTGTCGTTGAGCACATTGGTGTTACCCGGCCTCCCCCACATATTCTCCTCAGCAAAGAAAAATACCTCCGCTTTGCTTCTTGTTATCTCGGAACGTTTACGAACACCGCCCCGTCCTTTGGAGTCCGTAGCGGAAGAGCCGCCGGGATCATTCGCCTTAGAGCCCAACCAGGAGTTCATACTGTAACTATAGAAAGGAATAACCGGTATGGAAGGATCGTGGGACGGATGCCTTGTGCCCTCGGACTTGGCTATGATTTTGAATGACGGGCAAAGATTAACTTTCTTCTCTAAAAGATAAGGCCAAAGGGGGCCGTCAGGCGGATATCTCGGGTCGTGCCATCGACAGTAACGCTCGTACCCGCCCACAGGACTCTCACTCGAAACGAGCGAGGTCCACGAAAAAGGATAGCGGTCATCGTTGTCGTCCAGATACAAGTGCTGCACTATTCCATATTGACGCAGGTTTGCCCGGCAGCTCATCTCCCTTGCCTGCTCTTTTACTCTTTGCAAAGCCGGCATCAAAATCGCCATCAATACCGCGATTATGGCGATAACCACCAACAGCTCTATTAACGTAAATCCCTTTCGTTCTTCCATAATGCCACCCCTTAAAATATTTAATCATCTATCTTCAACATAAATCTCAACTGTTCCGCTTATACCAAATCAGCCGCCTGTTCGTCAAGGAAAATCCCTCAATTCCACATTTGAATGATTTCAAAACTGTTTATGTATTTATCCTTTATTGAGATAGCGTTTTTTTCCTATTTTTGCTCCTCAAGTATGCCCATGCCGCTGCGGTCCGGATAAGGCGGCCGTTTAGCAGGTACATAGGGGTTTTTCTCAATCTCTTCAAGCATATGCTCTATAGCGGCATCGAGCTGCGGATCGCTCCCATCGACCATTAAGGCGGGATCATCGATAACCTCGATATCGGGGTCCACTCCATGCCCTTCCATAGTAAGCGTTCCATCGGTTTCATAGAAAGTGATGAAGGGCACCGTTAATCGAGCACCGTCAATAAGAGATGGATTCCTGGAAATACCAATCACACCGCCCCAGGTTCGCATTCCAATGAGTTTTCCCAGCCCCGCTTTGCGGAACAGGTATGGAAAGATATCTCCGCCTGAGCCTGCCTCGCCATTAATCATCATGCACTTGGGACCCTGGTGGCTCAGGGTCGGTACTCGCCAGTCGTTTTCATAACGCTCAAATATATGGAGATAAATCGGACGATTCAATAGTTCAACGAACCGGTCGGCAATATTACCGCCGCCGTTCCAGCGCTCATCAATAATCAGCGCCTCCCTATTCATCTGGCCGTAAAACTGTCGGAAGAGTTCACGCTGTCCCCTGCTCCCTGTGTCCGGTACATGTATATACCCAACCTTGCCGTCTGATTCTTTTTCCACATACCGCCGATTACTCTCGATCCAATGCCGATACCGCAAGCCGCTTTCGGAACCAAGCAGCTTCAAAACCACATTAGTCGCCTTATCAGGATCAGCCTCAGCCCCGACGGTCAGAGTGACAGTCGCACCGGAAAGACCTTCGAAAGCCGCCCACGGTGCCTTGGATGTATCAACCGGAACGCCATTGACCTTGAACAGATAGTTACATTGCTCGCGCTCCTTCTTATCCAACATGCTCAGAGCAGAGCGGGCATCGGTGTCCCATGTACCACCCTCATACACTTTGGCAATTCGGTAGTATCCCTGGTCCAGTTCGAAGTCCACTCCGAGATAACCGATTGACTGCCTGGGACCCGAGTCAACATCGCCCCCGCCGTAATACGTATGTCCGGCGTTTACCTCACTAATCATTTCCGCAATAACATACCCGACATCACGACGTGACACGCAGTCATCAAGCATCGCTTCGTATTGCCTGCGCACCGCGGGCCAGTCAACATTATGCATGTGTGGATCATAGAAATAGTCACGCATAAATCGCCATGCGTCAACAAACACCTGCCGCCACTCTTCTCGTGGCTCAATCACAACGTTCATCGGACTGGTCACGACCGGGTTCTCGATTTTTTGGCCGGCCTTGGCTTCGATAATACCCATCTTACCGCTGCTTCGCACAAGAAGCTTTTTGCCGTCCGGCGTCATTTGCACGAAGCTTACCTTTTCGATAACAGTTTTCTCCTCGCGTTTTTCATCGTTAGGATCGAAGTACTGCAGCACGCTCTCCTCTCCGCGACGCAGATAAATCAAATGGTTCTTATCATTAACCGCAAGGTAGCCAAACCGTCCGCGTTTAACAGGCAAACGGTAACAGCGCGCTTCCATATTTTCCAGCTCAATTTCGACCGGTTTGATTTTATCCTTATCTTTATCCTTTTTGTCATCTGTCTTTTTTTCGCCTTCGTCTGCACACTCTGCGGATTCCCCCGATTCATCATCCGCATCATTAGGGTCCTCGCACTCAGACTCTTCGTCACCGTCAGCTTCGTCGTCTTTGTCCTTCTTATCTTTATCCTCGTCTTTTTTATCTTCGTCCTTCTTGTCCTCTTCGTCTTTGTCCGCCTCCTCTTCATCGCTCTTTGCTTTGAAGGGATTCGAAACATCTTTCCGTAAAGGAATCGCATGCAGCACGGCCGTATCGTCGTATATAAAAGTCAGACCGGCATCGGCGTTTTTAGCTCGTGAAATCTCCCGCTTACTGAAGAAGTATAAAAAGTCTCCTTTCCGATCAAACGTAGGCAGATAATCTACGAACATCCCGTTAGTCACCTCGTGCAGTTCATCTTCGGTAACATTGTAAAGCATAACAACGTTCATGTTATCTTTATTGGGCCTTGTGTAGGTGACCCATTGCGAATCTGCCGACCAGCTAAACGCCCTTGGAACTCCAACATTCCACCCGCTGATATTAACACGATCGAAATTACGCTCCTCGCGCTCCTCGACGTTGAATATGTAAAACCTGCTCTCATTATCGGTAAATATCATCCACTTGGAATCAGGCGACCATGTCGGTTGATACCGAAAGCCCGCTCCCATTTTCGTGATGGTTTCCGGTTCACCCAGTCCATCTGCCGAACGAATAACAAGCTCGTTTTCACCAGATTCATCTGAAAAGTATGTAATCCATTTCCCATCCGGACTCCACGAAGGCTCACGCTCTGCGATACCGCTCGTGCGGGTTAAGTTGCGAGGTGTTCCGTTCTTCGCAGGTAGTGACCAGACATCACCACGGGTTTGCACCAGCACACGTTTGGCCTGGGGGGAAATAAACCAGTCTGAAACTCTCCCGCTCACGTCCTTGCGTATCGGGCGCAGCCTCGGACGAGCCCCCGGAATCGATATATTGACCGGCGTAGCCTGCTCAGAAGCCAAATTCAGCAGGTAAAGCCTCGTATTATATTCGAACACAATTTCACCTTCACCATTCGCGCCCGGCCCATTCGAAGGCCATTTGACATCGTAATCCTTAAAGTGAGTAATCTGCCTGCCCTCTTTGGATTCAAGGTCATAGCACCAGATGTTAAGACGATGGTTCGCTCCGGCGTCAGAAAGATAATATATCTTCCTGCCCTGCCACATCGGAATAGTATCAGTCCCTTCCCATTTGGTTATCTTCTCTGAAGTATGGTCGGCCAGATGGAAAAGCCAGATGTCCGAAGCCCAGCCCCCGCGATAACGTTTCCACGTCCTGAAATCTCTATTTCTCGGAGTATAAGCGAGCCACTGGCCGTCCCCCGAAATAGTCCCATACCCACCATAAGGCACAGCCAACCGATTCGGCATACCACCGGCCTTGGGAACGGTGAATAATTGGGCCTGCCTTCCTAATCCTCCTAATCCACTCATCGCAAAAACTAACTGATTATCGAAAGACCAGTCACACAGACGTTCACCACTGGAATGATAAGTCACCCGCTGTGGGATTCCACCTTCGACGGCTACAGTATAGATATCATTATTACCGTCATAGTTGCCGTTGAAAGCAATAGTCCGGCCGTCCGGGCTGAATCGCGGAAAAGCTTCTCCGCCGGAAGGGCTTGCCAACGGGGACGCTGCCCCCCCCGCTCGCGGCACTATCCATATATCGTCAGCATAGACAAATACGATATGAGTCGAGCTGACATCAGGATAACGCATCATACCGCCATGCGGCTCAACTGCAGAAACTGTGTATGTACAACAAAATACCAGAATCAGGAAAATAAAGGAAAGTTTAGAACGCGCTCTCATAATAATACTCCTCCATCAGATAATTATTGCGAAATCCTCAACTCACGGGACAAAAAGCTTTTGCACACCCCACCTATGCCCCTGCAAGCTTAATTAACCCTTATTTATACCAAATTAACCACCTTCCCGCAAGTGAAATTTCCTGCCCCCCTGTCCCGACTTTACCCCCGGCATGTGCTTACCGTTATCGTTGTAGGGGCGGTTCGCGAACCGCCCATGCGGATTCTAATTCCCCCATGTCATCCCGACCGAAGTGGAGGGATCTGGCCTGCAATCTTAATCATTTGTGCACGTGTAAAAAGGTAAGCTACACAATTTGAAATCATAAATTTGAAATTTGAAATACACTCCTCAAATCCCAATAATCAATCATCATTCATCAATAATCATTTGAATGGTGCTCCACCCTCACCATCGTTTACAAGGAATGAATCCGTCCTGTGAGCCGGCTCACTGGCATTGGCAATTGGGTAACCGCCCCGACGGGGATCTCCCGCAAGGTCATCCCAGGTGTAAATGTTGTCATCATTGATTCCGCAGAAAGGTACTTTTTCAAAGGTAACGTGGATGTCCATAAACAACACATTTTGCCCGTCTTCCTGGTGAGCAATCGCGTTTCCGAGATTGGTATATTCTCTACCACCATCAGGATTGTATGCCCTTATCACGTTTTGACCTTTGCCTTCTGCCCCCGGAGATTTCATCCAGGGATTCCTGTCCGCCGCCACTGCCATACCGGGCTCGCTTGACGTAGTCAGAGCGTATAGACCGTAAGGCATATGGTACGCATAGCTGCAGTGCTCAGTGCCGAAGGGGCCGAAGTCCCAGAGGTCGATAAGCTCTCTGTTGCCTGCGTCGTAGTCGGTGAGTCTGAATTCTTTGGTCCCGGAATCACCCTTGCAGATGAATGACTTGGGCGTTACCTCGACATACTTGACCAGAAGATATAAACTGGAACTGACGGTGGCGCTTCCACCGCTGCCATCGGAGCCTATGCCGTAAGCGCCGAAGCGGCTATCAGCCAACCAGCCTTGGGGACCGCCACCCAATTGACTGTTCCAAGTGCTGGCTCTGCCACCGGCTCGCGGAAACTCATCGTCGTAATCATTGCTGTAAATAAGCATTGCCTTGCCGATACCGGACAGGTTCGTCCCGCAGACCATCCGGAAGGCAAT
>DAOUVA010000436.1 GCA_030667885.1 Phycisphaerae bacterium | reverse complement strand
CTTTTACACCCCTAACTGTGGAACTTGGGCTAAAATCCGGGAAAGAAAGTGCTTTTGACACTGAACAGACACTGAGGCACAAAAACAACCAAAAACCAGACACAAGAAAAGAAGCTAACAAAATAGCTCCTTCCGTAACCCCCTCTAAAATAAGTACTTCCAACGAACACAAAAATGGGCGGTATTGGACTTGAACCAACGACCTCCTGCGTGTCGAGCAGGCGCTCTAGCCGACTGAGCTAACCGCCCCATTAGGGCTTTAGATAATAGTATCGTCAAGAAAGATAAAAAATCAAGCACTTTTGTGCAAAACTATGGTAGAAATGAGAGATCATACTCCATGCTTCTGATATAACATTAGACGAGAAAACATGTTACGACAAATATTACCAGTTCAAATTTCTTCTTATAACCGCAGCTGCAGAAACCTTTCGTTCTGCATTACCATGAGCAACCGTAATAGAAACCTGAACGCCCCTGACCTTTGTCACAGTATCTTCAACAAAATTCTGCGTTGTAAAAGTCATAGCAGTAACATTCTCACAGAGTACATAGCTACTGCCGGACGAATTATCAATCAGATAAAGTTTATTATCTACATTGTTATATTGATAAGTTATATCATCTCCGTTAGCCGCAATCAAACTGCATTCGTTGGCCGGAGAACTCGGATCAGCCGCATCTGCTGTACGAATATCATTTGTTATCCTAAGCAGGGCCTGTCGGGCACTGTTGATTACCTTAAATATGTCTTCGTTTTCACGATAATTTATGATCGAGGCATTAATGGCAACGGCAATGGCAGCCAGGAGCATGCTGGCTATTGCCAAAGCGATAAGGAGCTCCACAATTGTAAAGCCACCGCCGTGTGCTTTCTTATAGAAGCAACATCGGGGCTTTGATATCCGTAACCGGCAGTTAGTTTTTAGTGTGTCGTATTTTGTATGTCTCATTTTGAACCTCCCATAACGTCTTTTAGTATCGGGACCTGAGCCATCTGGCCGAGCTGATTTCCTTTGTGTTCAAAAAGACCTTTACACTTACTCGAACAAAGAAGCTGGTATGGTCACCTACAACCTGCTCAAAATCCGACGCACTGACATTTTCGACTGTAATCTGCTGGCTGTACGCATTAAGGTCGGCCAAAGAATTTCTATCGGCACTGATGGGCGGAGAGAAAACCTCACCATGAAAATCGTCTAAATCGTCATAGTTGGCGAGTGTCTCTGACGCCTCCGGGCCAAATGTGGCAACGCCGGTGTTTGGATCGATTACCTCCAGAACGGCGCTAAGTTCCCTTATTTGTTCAATGAGAAATTCCGCGGTTGACAACTCCACCCCGGCACCGTTGGCTTGTGTGAATGCACCATTGGCTGAAATCAAGGAAACAATTGCAAGACCGACTAACAGTATTGCAATTAATACCTCGATAAGTGTGAAGCCGTCTCTGCATCTTGTATTTTTCATCTCACACCTCCACTCTCAATCGTAACCTCCTCAGATGCTGGACACTTGATGAATTTATTTACTCAAAACAACACTGGACATCTTAAATATCGGTAGAATAATACTCATCGCAATAAAGCCGACCAAAACACCCATCACAACTATCATTATGGGCTCTATCATTGAAGTTACTGCTTTGATAACGCTTTTAAGCTCTCTTGCGTAGTACTCGGAAACATCTTTTAATACATCGCTCATAGTACCTGAATCTTCGCCGCTTTTTACCATTTGAATAACATTGCTTGGCATTAAATTATACTGGCTCAGGCTGGATGCGATTTTCTTGCCTTGACGAACCTCCTCATAGACACCGAGCCACATCTCCTTATAAAGAATATTTCCCGCTATTTGTGCTGTTATCGAAATTGTATTTAGTATCGGTACTCCGGCTTTTGTCAACACTCCCATCGTATGCAGGCTTCGTGTTATATAAAGACTTCGGCAAAGTGTTTTTACAAGAGGCAATACCAATTTGGTCTTGTCCCACCATCGATGTCCTCCCTCGGTGCCAATGAAATACCAGAAACCCCAGAATGAAGCGCCTATACCCGGTAAAATAAAATACCAGTATCCTCGCATAATCGCGCTCGTAGCCATTAATCCTTTCGTAGGTCCCGGCAACAGATGCTCCTTTCCTGCAAAGATGGACGTAAACCTGGGAAGGACAAAACACAACAGGAAAATAGTAACTGTCACGGCCATAACCGCTATGATAGCCGGATAAACCATAGCACCCCGAACCTGAGAGCGGGTTTCGGCTTCCGAATCAAGATACTCTGATAATTTTTGCAGCATTTTACTGAGCGAGCCGCTGACTTCTGCTGCTGCCACCATATTTATGTAAAGTTCACTGAATATATTAGGATACACAGCGAGAGCCTGGGAAAAACTCTCTCCGGATTCGATTCGATTTTTCAGGTCGGTAATGATGACCTTGAATTTATCTTTATTATTTTGCTCAGCAATTGACTCAAGCGAGTCCTGAAGACTTATCCCCGCCCGAATCATAATGGAAAGCTGTTTTGTGAAATTCATTATATCTTTTCTGTTCGGCCCGCCCTCAACTTTGAAATTCTTTATCTTTTCCCACGTGTTTTGCCGTTTGTTCCCGGGAATTACCGATGCGGGGTCAGGCTCCCGAATGTAATTGGACTGCTCCCCTGACTTTTGCTTACTTTCGGACTTAGACTCTCGATCTGCAACCGCAGTTGCGCCTTTATTTTTTTGTGTAAATTGCTCGAACATAGATATACCTTATCCTTTTCTTTTTGCTTTTGCCGATCCCGGTACCTGAACCATTTCAACATCCCTTGGCACAAGGGTCTTTTCCATCTTTGCAGGATTACTTGAGCGCATTACCGCTTCGTCTCTGTCGATATAACCCTTGGAATACATCTCGGCTATGCTGTAATCCAGATTTTGCATACCCAGCCTTCTCGAAGTCTCGATAATATTTGGTATCTCGTAGATTCTGTTTTCACGAATACAGTTCCTTACCGCGGAGGTGCACAGCAAAATCTCAGTACAGGGCACCATACCCGGCTCATCTATGCGTTTAAATAATGTTTGAGAGATAACAGCCTGGAGCGTATTAGCCAACATTGTTCGAATCTGGTTCTGCTGGGCCGCGGAATAAACATCTATTATACGTTCAATTGTCTGCGAGGAATTAATCGTATGCAGCGTACTGAACACAAGGTGTCCCGTCTCTGCGGCCGTCATTGTGAAGCTGATGGTTTCCAGGTCTCTCATTTCGCCAACCATTATGATATCGGGGTCTTGTCGCAGGACATGCTTTAGACCAGAGGCGAAATCCAGACAGTCTGCGCCGATTTCACGCTGTTCTATCATACACTCATTGTTCTCGAACGCGTATTCTACGGGGTCTTCCAAGGTCATGATACGTTTTCTGTACTTTAAATTGATCGACCCTATCATCGCCGCAAGCGTCGTACTTTTTCCGGAGCCGGTATGGCCGGTCACAAGAACCAAACCACGCGGAAGGTCTGTCAGCTCTTTAACTATCGGAAGAAGGTGCAAATCCTCCATCAAGGGTATCTCATTCGGAATCACCCTGAAGGAAATCGCCATCGTTTCACGCTGATAATGAGCATTAACACGAAAGCGGTGACCGTCTTCCAGATATGTTGAAAAGTCGAGGTCTTTGTTTTGTTTGAATTCTTTGAATCTGTCCGCATCAACCATCGAACTAATCATTTCTTCCACGTCTTTTGCAGTAACTTCAGGAAAATCCATATCCATCAATTCCGTATTCTTTCGCAATATTGGTGGTATTCCAACGTTGATGTGAACATCACTTGCGCCGTTCTCTATAGCTTTCGCTAATATAGTTTTTATATCTGTCATACTACTTTTCCTTCCAAATAACTCGCATCATACTTCTGCTTTTTACTTGTCATTTTCAACAAAATCCTCGTTTTCATTTATCCCGTACACTTCAGTTACTCTGAGCACCTCTTCTATTGTTGTCAGGCCCTTATTTACTTTCATAAGTCCGTCGTCAAACAAGCTGTGAG
>DAOUVA010000271.1 GCA_030667885.1 Phycisphaerae bacterium | reverse complement strand
AGAGGCCAGGGTGTTGGCATAGAGCCGGTTGAAAACCTGCTCGCTGCACTCATACGGATATTCCATCAGGTAAGGTAAGGCCATGACTGCATACCACGCAGGCTGAGACACCATCTGTACGGTGAGACTCTGATGAATAAGAGTTTGCGACTGGCCTGAGTTAAGCAGTTTAGTGAATTCGAATTCTTTCGTTTGCGGACCGCGAATTGGCAGGGGCAGAGATTCGGTCACCATAATACGTCGACTCAATACAGGCAGATATCCCTCCTCGCCGTCGCTAAGCCTGCTTGTGGCGCCCACTGCTCTGTATGTGAGGAAATCGCACTCATCTGGTATATTTAATCGCCATGAGTAAGTGCGTGACTCCTGACTTGGAACGTCAAAGGTCTGTTCCGGGGGCTGGTTATCCAACGCTTCATCACGAGGTTCCAGAGTGCGAGCATCAGCGAGGGTAAGGCTCACATTGCCCGTCTGACGGGCCGCTGATTGGTTGGTGACTTTGACTGTGAACTCGATGATGTCCCCTTCGCGCACAAACCTCGGCGGGTTGGGTTCGACCATCAGGTCTTTGGCTGTGACGGTCGTATCTGTTAAAAAGCCGCTACGCATTTGGTTGTCATGGGCAAAGCCCAGGAACCGCCACTCGGTCAGGGCCTGGGGTATGGTAAACTCGATTCTGACCACACCTTCGGCATCGGATAAAAGGTGAGGGAAGAAAAACGCAGTCTCGTCGAGGTTTTTGCGGGCAGAAATCTGGTCAAGGTCCGGAGTGGCAAGTTTGGTGGGTGGTTCTGTTTCAACAGTGCCGTCTGAGAACGGAGGTGAACCGCCGCGTGAATGAATGCCTTGGCCGCCATAGTCGTAAAAGCCATTGCAATAGAACTCAGAAGGAAAATGGCGGTAGGTGAATGCTACATTTATGTAGTCACTTCCCCAGCTGTAATAAATGCTTCTAAATGAGAGTGAGCTGTTCTCGAATATGCTTGATAATCGTGATGACTCGCGTCGATAGCCGGTAAAACTCTGCATCCAATCGTTTTTAAGGTATTGGTCAAGGGAGGCATCATACATGGTCACAACCATCTCGGCAATCGCTTTCATTGCATCTGAGCCTGTTATAACTGCTGTCCATGTCTCATTCTGTCCCGGCTCCAGCAGGGATCTGAAATGCTCCCAATTAATGGTCAATTGTTTATTGGTCCAGGGTACGTCCACGATCCTTTCATTTACATAAGCCCTGTTCTCGCGGACATACGTGATGCGCAATGTAAATCCACCTCGCATGTGCTCAGTAACTTCTTCCTCAATGAATTCCTGAGTTAGGTCCGGATCAGTCCACCACGCTCGAAGGACTTCACCGCGACATTCCAGCTCGACGAAGGCCCGGCCGGTGTTATACCCAGTGCCCCAGAGTGCCACGAATGTTTCGCCCGGCTCAAGTGACCACTTGGGTGCAGCAAAGTGATTGGCCACATGCACATCAAAGTGGCTGGCCTGGGGGTCCACCACATGGATGGTATGCCGAGCAGTGATCGGCTTGCCGAAACGATCCTGAGTCTGAAGTATTGCGCGATAAATACCCGCATCCAAAGTAACAAAGATTGTGGTTTGGTTTTGGGTATCGTTCTTGAAGGAATGTTCGCTGATTAGTTCCGCCAACTCCCATGTATTTGGATCGGAAGGGTCAGGCTTTGAGTCAGTTGCTCCAAATTCGGGGCGTATTACCTTATCGGGTTGTTTCAAAGCATAAATCTGGACCAGACCTTCGGCAGGCTCGGGCTGACCGTCGATGGATTGAGTCGTTATGATTAATTCCACGGCTTCATCCTGTGTTTGCCATGTGTCTGCATAGATGGCGGCCTGCAGCGCGGTATATCCTGCACGCACGATGCGCTCGTCCGATCGTGTCTCACCTGTGGTGTCAGTTACATCTGCATGGACTGAATATTCAAATGTCGGTTCATCTTCCTCTGGAATAGACAAATCTGGTTTGGCGGTGAAGTGAATAGAAAACGAGCCGTCGGTTTCTGTGATTGAACTGCCATGGGCAATGACCTGTGCCTCTGTCCCGGGGTAAATCCAGCGTGCCCACCAGCACCAGATGGGGAACCGTGCTTGACGCAGAACGCGCCAGTTGACTTGCGCCCCACCGATGGAGGCGCCGGTGTATGATGTGGCCTTACCCGGCACGATGACTTCGGTATCGAGTCTGGGCGCCTCTGTGGGCGGTTCGAGTTCAACCTTGAATTTGGGGCGCTTGTATTCCTCTACATTAAAAGATGCATAACCATGCGGACCATCCTGTACAGTCAGAGACATTTGTCCCATTAAGCGGTCTCGGGGGGCCGTAAAGCTACCGCTGAAAGCGCCGTAGTCATTGCATTGGTGCTGCCAACTTTCAATCTCCTGACCGTTGATATCCTGGAATACTACTGTCAGTTGCTGGCCGGCTAAGGTTTGGTAGTTGTCACCAGCCGTGTCCATGCGGATACAGATACCCTTGTAGTGGATGGTCTGGCCCGGGCGATAGAGCGAGCGGTCGGTAAAGAAGACCGTCTGTTTATGGGGTTCCGGATCGTTGTGCCCTGAAGAAGTACGATACTCATTCCTGCTTGCTAATATATTATCTTCATATTCTGCAACGACTATGAATGCATTATTGTCATTATGTAAAAAGCTAAAAAAGCCGTTCTTGTCAGATAGTATTTGGTCGGTTGGTTGGTATCGCCAGTTTGGGCCGTTGTATAACCAGCGTGTTACCGTCGCGTCGACAAGAGGTTCACCGGTTATAGCGTCGAGTACAAATCCTTCAACAATACCATCCCTATGAATCCTGCGCATGACCAGAGCCAGGTTACTGACCCAGATGTGTGCCACACTTACACTATTATCGTTCTCCTCAAAAGAAGGATCATGGCTTGAGATCAGGAAATAAAAGCCCTTGTCCAATCCTTCGGGTGCGGGCAGTCTCTCAGTGCGTTGTTGATAATCTACGGTTGCCGGTAGGTCTTCACTCCATTCAAGCACCGGCTGTCGCGAAAGCAGGTTTCTTAGTTCATCATCGTTGATAGACCTCCAGTTTGGTTGAATCGCATCCTCGGCGGCAAATGGCACAACCCTGAAAAAAATTCTCGTTACGTTACGGTATGTTACCTTAATGTCCGGCAGTGGATTATTCCATACACGCTCAGTCATGATTGTAGCGGACTTGCCTTCGATTTGTTGGATCAGGTTGTAACACAGCGAGCCACCGATGCTGTTTGGGTACATATCCCATCCCCGACTTGCGAGCATGTGTGCCCTGGTGTAGTCTCCCTGCTCGTGTACAACTCTGGCCCACTCATATAGTGCCCGGGTGACAATTTCGTGGTCTGTCCACTGGTCCACGAATCGCTCCAGAGCTTGTTCGTAAAAAAGAGTCTTGTCGGATCCTAAGGCCTGGTTGTAACCGAATATGAGGCGGTGCAAATCCGCGTCGATGAATGCGGACTTGTCAGCGTCGTCTTGATGAAAGGCCATTAGGGCCTGATACAATCGGATGGATTTAAGCTTGGGTGATTCCGTATCCGGAGTCTCAGGCTCCCATTGGAGGAACTCGGCCACGGGCGCAAATATTGGGCTGTCGGCCATAAACTCAAAAGTATCCCGGGGTAATACTCCGACCTGTTCGCCGGCATTGTAGAATGTCAGGGCCTCATGAGCCAGAAAGTCGTAAAGTGTCGGTCGGTATGTGTCCGGAACAGTTCCTTTTTCCAGCAAATCGTCGAATTCTCCTATAGGGATAGACTTGAGCTGCTGATCTGCGGACAGGGCTATAGTAAAGTGTAAGTCTATCTCTGCCAGAATACGGGGTAGATCCCATGTTGTGAAGTCCGCTCCCGGTGATTCGGCGGTCTGAGTCCGCTGAATAATGCGCCAGCGATTTTGCTGGAAGTACTCCCAATACCAATGAGCGAGGACGGTCTCCATCACAGAATTCATCGGGGCCGGAGCCTCATCAATTTCGACCTGAAGGAGAAGGATCATTTCCTCAATATTATTGCCTTGAATCCGGCCCTCCAGAGTGATCTTTAGACAGATGGCTTTGGTGGCCTCTGCGTGTGCCTGATCCGCGATGGCTTCAGGTATAATCTGATCCAGAACCGTGATGGCAGTTCTGGGTAGTCCCTTTTCAATCGCCTCGTCCACCTGGCTCCACAGGCTGTCTCGAAGACCTGCCGTAGTCGTGCCTGCTATTAATAATAGAAGCAGCAAGCTCAATAGCCGCATAAGATGATTTTCTTTTCCTCCCATTTTGCTATCCCTATATAAATAAAAAAAGCTATAAAATTTGATGGTCCTGGAAGCAATAAAACCTCGGCCATGATTGTATTATATCAAAAAAGACAGAACATTTATGAAATAATATATGCTAAAATTATGATTGCACGGACAAATATAATTGTTCTGAATCTGACTTCTTATTTATTTACGACCATACCTATGAAATTGTTCACTCCAAAGGCTTGAGTATATATTTGATCCTCGTGTGGCGCATGCACTTTGGGCTTGAATTTCGTGGGGAGGAAGTTACACTGGCGCTATAAAGGCCCGGAGCTGGAGCTGGTAGAAATCATATGAGAAATGTTGGAAAATCCGGAAGGAAGGATTGTGTGATGAATGCTGTAGTTACTCGGAACGCGCGGCGGTATTTCCCATCTTCTTTTATGATGGCCCTTGTAGCAGCCGTTTTCCTGGGAATCTCCTCAGTGGGGGCTGTCGAGGACAAAGCCGAGTATGAGTTTGCCAATGTCGAAAACCTGCCGCTCCAAAAAGGGTTGCCCGATCCGTTCTTAATGCCTGACGGCAAGCGAGTACAAACACTTCAGGACTGGCGGAAACAGCGCGAGTATATCAAAGCGATGCTGGCGCATTATCTGTACGGCCACATGCCGCCTCGACCCAGGAAGATTGAGATTAAGCAAGTCGGCTCCAAGTCGATTTATAGCGGCAAGGGCGTCGAGGAGCAGTATATGCTAACGATTCGCCGCAAAGGCAAAAGCGTTAGGTGCCGTTTTATAATTGTTCGTCCGTTGCTGAAAAAACGCTATCCGACCATCATTAAGAACGACCGCGTCTCATTCGATGCATCGGCGGGGAGCCGCGATTTGTCTCAAAGTTTCGATCCAGGGTCCGAAGCCGTCAAACGCGGTTACCTTCTTTGCCGGTTCCATCGTACGGATTTGGCGTCCGACGACCGGGAAGCAGGCCGAAAAGCAGGTGTCTATCCTCTTTATCCGGAATACGATTGGGGCGCCCTTGCCGTTTGGGGCTGGGGACACGGTGTGGTGCTGGACGCACTGGATCAATTGGGCGTGGCTGATATGAGCAAGGTGGTTGCGACCGGCCATTCGCGCGGAGGCAAGGCAGCCTTGTGTGCCGGCATTTATGATGATCGCATTACCATTACGGCCCCCAATTCGTCCGGGACCGGAGGTACGGGCAGCTTGCGCTACTTCGAGGAGGGCCAGAAGCCGCAGATAATCGGGCATCACATCGGACGAAACGAGCATTGGTTCGGCCCTTGGTATTTCCAGTTTGCCGACAAGGAAGATCGCCTGCCCTTCGATGCGCATTTCGCCAAGGCGGTGATCGCCCCGCGGGCTCTGGTCAATTGCCACGCTCGTCAAGACTACTGGGCCAATCCATACGGGACCGAGTTGACGCATCGCGCCGCCGAAGTTGTTTTCGAATGGTTGGAGGCAGGAGACCGCATCGGACTGCACTGGCGCGATGGCACGCACGCTCAAAACAAAGAGGATTGGGCGGCCCTGTTGGATTTCGCGGATAAACATTTTTTTGACAAGAAAACGGATAGAAGATTCGACAACTGGAACTATCCGGACGCCGAATTGCCTTTTGACTGGAAGGCGCCTGACATGGTCCCGGTTAAATGAAGTGGTTTGCGGCGTGAACGTATTCAATGACCACTGTCCCGGCCGGGAGCGACACGCAGATAGCTATGATTCTGTTCTACCTCTGCCAGTCCACCACTATGTTATCAACCAGTGTTCGACGACCATCATGTGTTATCTTGCCGTTCGGCGGAGCGATGACTATTACTGCGGCTGAGTCGGCGGCAAGGGTAAGTGTGGTTGCATTACGCACATTGCGTTTGACGAACTGGTGGGTCACAGCATTGTAAATATCAGAAGGTTTGGAGCCAAGTCGCATCTCAAAAGTCCTGGCGGTTAAGTGTGGATTGAAGAACAAGAACGTCGGATAGGCGGGTGCATGATACCAGTCTGTGGCCAGGCAGTCCCAACGCAGAATACCGGGGACATTTGTCAGTGACATGATACCGCCGAGGAAACCAACGTGGT
>DAOUVA010000426.1 GCA_030667885.1 Phycisphaerae bacterium | reverse complement strand
GACAAATTGTCTCTGGCGCCCGCGGCCAAAAGACTTTCACAGCTTCTGGGACAGGAGGTCATCTTCACCGAAGACTGCATCGGTCCCGAGACAAAGGCACAGGCCCAGTCGCTGGCCGATGGCGAGTGTATGCTGCTCGAAAACCTGCGATTTCATAAAGAAGAAACGATAAAGGACAAAGCGGCAAAAGAAGACGCACAACTGCGCCGGGCAAAAGACGATTTTGCACAGCAGCTTGCCGATTTGGCGGATATTTATGTTGACGATGCTTTCGGTACGGCACACAGAGATAACGCTTCAATGTACACAGTGCCCGTTCTGATGGAAGGCAAGCCTCGGGTCATCGGGTTCCTTATCGAAAAGGAATTAAAATTCTTAGGCGAAATCTTACAAAATCCAGAAAGGCCGTTCGTTGCGATATTGGGCGGAGCCAAAGTTTCGGACAAGATCGGTGTCATTGAAAATCTGATAGATAAGGTCGATCGCATTATTATTGGCGGGGCGATGGCATATACTTTCCTGAAAGGCAGGGGCAAGAGCATCGGCAAAAGCCTGTGCGAGAATGACTTCATTGATAAGGGCCAAAAACTTCTGGACCAGGCAGCGGAGGCGGACTGTGAAGTAGTCCTGCCCGTCGATCACGATGTAACACGAGAACTTAAGGCCGGCACATCACACCGAACCGCCGTCGGCGACATTGACCCGGGCTATCAGGCCGTGGACATTGGACCGATTGCCATCCAGAAATTTTCAGAGAAAATTACCGATGCCAAAACCATCGTCTGGAACGGGCCGGTGGGAGTTTTTGAAATACCACCCTTCGATAGAGGAACTAAAGCCATAGCTTTGGCTGTTGCCGAAGCCACAGACAACGGAGCACGCAGCATAATCGGTGGAGGTGACAGCGCCTCGGCAGTGAAAAAACTCGGTCTGGAAGATAGAGTGAGCCATATTTCCACGGGTGGAGGCGCTTCGCTCGAATTTCTGGAAGGCAAAAAGTTCAAGTGCCTTGAAATCCTTGATGAGAAATAGAGTTCATCGTTCGTGGTATCCAACAAAGATGCGATTGCCCAAAGCAGGAACAGTTGAGATAGTGCCGTCGATACTAAGCGCGGACTTTGCCAGGCTTGCTGACGAAATAGGTCTGGTTGAGTCGGCGGGAATAAATATGGTGCATCTCGATGTGATGGACGGTCATTTTGTCCCGAATATTACTATCGGGCCTCCGGTGATTGCCAAGCTTCGCAAGTGCAGCCGTCTTTTTTTCGATGCGCATTTGATGATAAGTGAGCCGGACAAATATGCGGAGCCTTTTGTCGAAGCGGGCGCCAACCACATAACATTTCATATCGAAGCAGCGAACCAGCCTCTAAAGCTTATCGACAAAATACACGATTTGGGATGCACTGCCGGTATATGCCTGAATCCTGAGACTCCGGTCGATGCCATAAAGAGTATTGGTCCGCTCTGCGATATGGTGCTGGTGATGACTGTGCGTCCGGGTTTCGGCGGACAGAAGTTTATGCCCGAGGCGGCAAAAAAAATAAGCATAATCAGAGACATCGTCGGCCCTGATATCCGCATAGAAGTCGATGGCGGGATAGACCCCAAAACCACGCCAATAGTGGTTTCATACGGGGCCGATACCCTTGTTGCAGGCAATGCAATATTCGCAAAAAAGGACCGTATTGCGGCAATAAACGCCATTCGAAAGGCGGCCGAGTAAAGGTTCCCAATTTTTTATGGCCATTTCTGCTGCTTTTTGGTAGAATCCTTAGATTACTTTATTTATATGTCGATGCAGGAATACACCGCGCTGAATGCGGGATTTGATTAAATACAGGTTTCTATGGGCAAACAAGTTAAATCAAAATGGAACGGCTTTTCATTGAAGCCGCGAAAAGAGATGCCCGAAGGGCTGTGGGTTCGCTGTCCGGGCTGTGAGCACATGCTCTATAAAAGTGCCGTCGAAAAGAACCTTAACATTTGCCCGGATTGTAACTTCCACTTTCGCATCGCGGCGAAGACCCGGATTAAGTACCTGGCCGATGAAGATTCTTTCCAGGAGGTTCTTGTCAACTTAACGACCGAGGACCCGTTGGGCTTCAAGTTCAGGGGAACCACTTATAAAAAGCGGCTAAAAGAAGATGCAAAAAAATCCGGCGCAAAAGAGGCTATGCGAATCGGCAAGGCCTTTATCAAAGGCAGAGGCGTTATATTGGCGGTAATGGAGCCGAATTTTCTCATGGGCTCTATGGGTTTTGTAGTCGGGGAGAAACTCTGTGCCGCGGTTGATATGGCAATGGACGAAAAACTGCCCCTGGTAGCGGTATGCTGCTCCGGCGGGGCGAGGATGCACGAGGGCGTAATCTCATTAGGGCAGATGGCCAAGACGTCGGCAACCCTGGCGAAATTCGACGAGGTCGGGGGACTTTATATCTGCGTCCTGACCGACCCGACTACCGGCGGCGTTACTGCCAGCTTTGCAATGCTGGGGGATTGTTTAATAGCCGAGCCGGGAGCGCTTATCGGTTTCGCCGGACCGCGCACGATTGCCGAAACAATAAAAGTCGAGCTGCCCGAAGGTTTCCAGACGGCCGAGTTTATGCTGGAGCACGGCTTCGTGGATATGATTGTCAACCGAAAAGACCTTCGCAGCGAAATCGCACGCCTTATTGACTATTGCCATAGATAAATTTCCTCGCGCTGAGTCTTAACAAGCTAAGGCAAAGTGTTATGAAAAGATAACGCTCGGAAAGGAAATAGTTCTGTTATGACAGCGTTGGGTCTTTTATTACTTGCCTTGGGAGGTTTTGCAGCGGGGAGTTTTTATATCCCATTCAAAAAAGTCCGGAACTGGGCGTGGGAGAGTTACTGGCTTGTAAACGGTGTTTTTTCCTGGATTATTATGCCCTGGCTCATCGCGCTTCTGACCGTGCCGGCCCTGATACATGTTCTCCGTGAAGCCCCCCCGAGCAGCATTTTATTCAGTTTTTTGTTCGGTTTATTGTGGGGCATCGGGGGCCTGACATTCGGTTTGTCGATGCGTTACCTCGGAATGTCACTTGGTTACGCTATTGCTCTTGGCTTTTGCGCAGCGTTTGGAACGATTATCCCACCGATATATAAGGGTGCTTTCGGCGATTTAATCACCAGCGCCTCAGGCCTGACCACACTTGCCGGCATATTTGTCTGCCTCGTAGGTATAGCGATTTGCGGCTGGGCGGGTATGTCCAAAGAGAAAGAGCTGCCAGAGGAAAAAAAGAAAGAGACGATTAAAGAATTCAACTTCGTCAAAGGGCTTTTGGTGGCGATATTCGCCGGTGTAATGAGTGCGTGTATGGCATTCGGATTCGCCGCCGGAGAACCAATTGCAAAACTTGCGGTAGAACGGGGAGCACAGTCTCTGTGGCAGAATAATCCTGTCCTTATCGTTATCTTTGCAGGCGGATTCACAACGAATTTTATATGGTGCGTATTTTTGAATATAAAAAATCGCACGGCGAAGAATTACCTCAACAGTGACGGCGCATCACTTGCCGGCAACTATATCTTTTCGGCGCTGGCGGGAATTACCTGGTACCTTCAGTTTATGTTCTATGGAATGGGTAATACAAAAATGGGTAAATATAATTTTGCAAGCTGGAGCGTGCTTATGGCTCTAATCATCGTCTTCAGCAATATATGGGGACTGATTTTCCGGGAATGGAAAGGAACCAGCCGTCGAACGCATCGGATTATTTTCGCCGGGATACTTGTGCTCATACTATCGATATTTATCGTTGGGTTGGGGAACTACCTTGCGCCGGTCGAAAAGTAAGATTCGAAATCCGTGAGGTATTCAAAAGGTCGATGCCGGGTAAGTGTTTTGGGAGAGTCAAAGACAATGGCTAATAAAGAGACAATGACTTCAAGGCAGCGCGTTTTGAAAACTCTCAATCACGAGATCCCCGACAGGGTCCCGATTGACCTCGGAGGATTTCAAACCGGAATACATAAAAGGGCCTACGAACAATTACTTTCCCATCTGGGTCTGAGCGAAGAAATAACAATTCTCGACCCCGTCCAGCAGCTCGCTAAACCGAGCGAAGAAGTTTTAGAGCGTTTCAGGGTTGATATCCGCTATATATGCGCACACGGCCCGGACGATTTCAAAGGCGGCATCGAACAGAATACTCGCAATAGTAAACTCTGG
>DAOUVA010000344.1 GCA_030667885.1 Phycisphaerae bacterium | reverse complement strand
GGCTGACAGTGAAAAACCTGATTTGTGTGAGCGGTGCGTAAGTGTCGTGCGTAGTGCGTGATGCGTATTGCGAAAAGACATAAGAGTCAAGACAGTTGTTCGCAGACTTTTTTATAGACCTCATCGACGGTTATTGTATCGACGTTGTGTTTGGGGTCGCGGCTTTTAATTTTGTGGCCTCTGCTGAATGGTTCGCGGGCCACGAGGCATTCTATTCTTTTATAGGGTGCTATTCTGGCGGGATTGGACCAACTGAACATCAGGACCAGGGGCGTGCTTAGAGCCGCGGCGATATGGCCGGGGCCGGTGTCGTTGCTTACTACAAGTTTGGCGTTTTTCAGTAAAACAACAAGTTCACTTAGGGAAGTTTTCCCGGCAATATTTGCAACAGTGACTTTTGTCAGATCTTTTAATTTTTCTATAAGAGCAGCTTCGCCTGCATCACCGGTTGCGACGATGGGTAATCCGAATTGTGATGAAATCTTCCCGGCCAATTCAGCAAATCGCTCTACGGGCCAGCGCTTGTCTTCGTGGGCGGAGCCGGGGATTAGAACCACGTAATTGTCCGGCGCAATATCGTGGCTATCCAATAATCTGCGAACCGAGTCGGCGGCCTCGGGGTGCTGCGGCAATACGAACTGTACGTCAAGCTCGGAGGCACCGGCGGCCTTGATTATTTTTAAGTAATAGTCAACGAGGTGAATACAATCCTTTGTCTGTGTGATTTTGAGTGTGTAAAAGAAGTGGGCGAATTCTCTGGCGCTCGCTATTCCGAAACGTTTTTTACAGCCCGAAAGCCAGGCAAGAGAAGCTGTCCTGAAAAGACCCTGAAAATCGATAACGGCATCGAATTCGGCACGGCGGAGCCGGATTATTAGTGAAACCAGATCGGCCATTGCACGGGGATGGTACCATGCCTTGCCGAGAAACTTACGGTCGAAAGGGATGATCTCGGTCAGGTGGGGATGGTTTTCGAGAATCGGTGCAAACTCGGGGCGAATGAGCCAGCTAATTTTAGCGTTGGGAAAGCTTTTTCGCAATGCCGTCAGTGCCGGCAAGGCCAGGACAATATCACCCAGTGAACTTGGTTTTATTATCAGGATGTTTTTGAGAGAATCTGACATAATCTCGTATTGCGAGTTTTATTTCTTCCGGTTCGTAAGGACTATATTTTAATGAGCGATTGTAAATGATTGAGCGGTTAGATGCAATTGGTTTTGCTATGCTGAGTTGTTCGTGCAGAAATAGTTTTCAATTTGCTAAATATTCTCTGGCCAGAAAGGAAAAAAGCCCACCGTTAGTTACGGTGGGCTTGGAATTTAGGTGCGGAGTAAAGGTTAGTCTTTATCCACTTACGTCAACACAGACCATATCGCCATTTGCATTGCGGGCGTAAATTTTGCCGTTTGCGAGTATGGGGGTCGTCCAGCATTTAGACCTGGGAAGGATTTGCGCTCTTGAAATTACATCGAACTTTTCGGGATCAACATTGGCGATTGCCAGCTCGCCTTTGTCACTGATGATTATCATCCTGCCATCAGAACTCATCATTAGTGCGCCTTTTCCAAGGCTGCCATCGGCCCATTTGATGCTTCCGTCCTTGAAGTCCAGACAGGTTAGTTTCGTTTCGTCGAAGCCATAGAGGTATCCTTTCCAGTACATCGTGCAGTTCATGTGGTTTCGCATATTCTTATTCTGCCAGAGGGTTTCGACGTTTGAGCCGTTTACCTTAATTTTTGCGCAGCCGAAGTTGTATCCGTTCGAGATGAATACTTCGTTGCCAACAATAACAGGGTCGGCGGCATTTACCTTGTGCTTGTTCTCAAAAGGAGATTTCCAGAGCACTTTACCGTCACTGATTCTAACGCCCTGGATATGAGAAGCTGTGAACATAGCAACGCTCTTTTGGCCATCCATAGTGAAGGGTACGGGTGTGGCATAGCCACAGATGTCTTTGCCATTGTCCCAGATAACTTCGCCGTTGGTTTTGTTAAGAGCAACGCCGGCATCGCCGAGGTTTAGTATCAGCATATTACCAACAACAAGGGGTGAGCCGGAAAAGTGCCATGTGGGCAGTTTAAATCCGAGGTCCTTGTTCATGTTCTTCTGCCACTTCACCGAGCCAGTAGCGGCATCAAGACAGAACAGGTGTCCCATCTTGCTTATGGTATATACGACTTTGCCATCGACGATGGGGGTTGATAGTGTGCCGCCCTCATAGTATTTCGGCTCCAGGGGGCAGGCATAAGTGTGTTTCCATATTTCTGTGCCGGTATCGGCATTGAGGCAGAATACGGTATCCTGATTGGCATTCGGGCCGCTCTTGCCGGAGTTACCCATAGTATATACGCGGCCGTTGCTGATTGTCATCGTAGAAAAACCAATGCCGATTGATTTTTTCCATAACTGCTTCGGCCCAGAGGCCGGAAAATCGGCGACCCAGTCGGTTTCGCTGGTAATACCATTGTACTTAAGGCCTCTATAAATCGGCCAGTCGGCCCCGTGGACAACAGTGCTGTTTACTAACAAAACAACTGCCATAGAGATGATAGTAAATGTTGAGATTCTTCTGCTGCTTGTGGACATCTTCAAATCCTCCAAAAGACAAATATTTACCTGGTTTTCCGTATTACATTTTTTTGCCCGGCTACGTCACCGAGCATCATTTTTTGATATAATATCGAGTTCCTGACGAAAATTCGAGTTTTTAAGTATACGCTGTGAATTACCAAAATGTTCATCAGTTTTTATTTATGCCTCCTATTGTATTAACGAAACAGATTATGATATAATTATTTAAGATAAGCCGATAATGCCAATATTCTCTTGAAAAAGAGAAGGAGAACAGTGATGCATAAAAGAACCGGCTTTACACTAATAGAGCTTTTGGTTGTGATAGCCATTATCGCGCTGCTGATGGCGATATTGATGCCCGCGCTGCAGCGAGTTAGGAGACAGGCCAGGACGGTTGCCTGTCAATCGAACCTGCATCAATGGTCTCTTATCTGGGCAATGTACACGGGGGACACCGGGGGGTATTTTCCGTCTTCAGTTCTGACATGGCGTAACTTCGTAGAGGAATACCATAAGGAAAAGAAAATAACTCTTTGCCCGTCAGCGACGAAGCTGTACACCGACGGCTCCCGGCCTCCATTCGGCGCCTGGGAGCAGACATGGGACCAGGGTCCTACTGATGCGAGCGGCCGAGCCTTTGCGAGCAGTTATGGTATCAACCAATGGGTGCTGAATACTTCAAGTGTTGTAGGCGGAAGAGTACTCGAACAGCTCTGGAGGAACATTAATGTAAAAGGCGCAAGTGAAGTGATGTTTTTCGGTGACTGTGCTATAACGGGTGCAACCCCATTGGACACTGACCAGCCTCCGGAATACGACGGGGCCTGTGCAAATGTGTGGGGGGCAGGAGGTAGTGTCGATGAAATCAGGCGTTTCTGTATGAATCGGCACAGCGGTTTTCTGAACGGGCTTTTTCTGGACTGGTCGGTCAAAAGGGTCGGGCTAAAAGAATTGTGGACCCTTAAATGGCATCGACAGTTCGATACAAATGGACCCTGGACAAAGGCCGGCGGCGTTCAGTCGCAAGAATGGCCGGAGTGGATGAGAAACTTTAAAGATTATTGACAAAAGATAACCGGGTGTTGATAACTTGTTTTTTTTGAAATATTTCCCAATATGAAAGGCGCAGGATAATGCGCAGGCAAAAAGGTTTCACCTTGATAGAGCTTCTGGTGGTTATTGCTATTATTGCTTTGTTATTAGCGATATTGATGCCAGCGCTGCAGCGGGTGAAAAAACAGGCCAATGCTGTTGCGTGTCAGTCCAATCTTCATCAGTGGGCGGTTGCCTTCGGGATGTACGCCGGTGAGAACGACGGATATTTCTGGAGCGGTGATTTTAGCAGGGACGGATGGGAGCAATATGTTTGGATGGAGCCGCTGCGGCCGTATTATAGTAACGAAGAAAAGATGTGTTTCTGTCCTACTGCTGTTAAACCAAGAGAAGAAGGAGCAAGGGACCCGTTCGCAGCATGGGGGGCCAGGGAGCAAACGGGTGACCAATCCGGAAGCTATAGTATGAATAACTGGCTTTGTAATCCAGCGATGGATGTGGAGTTTATTCATGGGCGAGAAGCCACGATAGATAACTGGCGAAATGCTTATGTTGATGGTGCCAGTAATATACCGATGCTACTGGATGGGGCCTTTGTCGAGAGCAAGCCTTACGATTTCGATACGCCGCCGGATTATGATGGTGATATATCAACGTATCTGGTGAGCGCTTTACAAATGAAGCGTTTCTGTATGAACCGGCATGGTGAGTATTTAAACGGAATTTTTCTGGATTTCTCAGTCAGGAAGATTGGGCTTAAAGAGTTGTGGACATTTAAGTGGCATCGGAGCTTTGATATAAGCGGCATTTGGACTATAGCAGGCGGTGTTCAGCCTTCCGATTGGCCGGAGTGGATGAGAAACTTTCGGGATTATTGAAAAGGCCTCTCCCTTACGGTCGGGGCTCTGTTTGATTTAATAGTGACGAGCGTTTTTTCGTTAGACATATCCCCATTCAAACCATAAGATAATTCCAAATAACACGGTATCCCGGACAACGTTTGCACCTTATGAATACAAAAGGCAAATATATTTATGACTGGCCCAGGCCGATGGTTACTGCCGATGCGGCGGTTTTTACCCATTCCGGCGGCAAAATCAGGGTATTGCTTATCAAACGAGGAAATGAGCCGTTCAAAGGCAAGTGGGCGGTGCCGGGCGGATTCGTTAATATGGATGAGGAATTAGAGGATGCGGCTGTAAGAGAATTGGCCGAAGAGACGGGATTGACAGGAGTTCGATTAGAGCAGATGCATACCTTCGGTACAGTAGGACGTGACCCGAGAGGCAGGCAGATTACAGTTGTCTTTATTGGTATTGCGAAAGAGGGGCAAACGAAGGTAGAGGCCGGGGATGATGCGGCCGAGGCACAGTGGTTCGATGTAGAAGAACTGCCGGAAGATATGGCGTTCGATCATAATGATGTGATAAGGTTTGCTATCGGGAAAATAAAAAATGAATGAAAGCGTTGATATGACGGTGGATTTTGCGGGGATTCGGTTGGCGAATCCTGTGTGGACGGCTTCGGGGACGTGCGGGTATGCCGATGAGCTGGCTGATTTTATGGATGTCAATTGTCTCGGGGGATTTACTACAAAAAGTATTACAGCCAAGCCAAGAAAAGGCAACGCGACACCAAGGATTGTCGAGACAGATTCGGGGATGCTAAACGCGATTGGACTGGCGAATATCGGATTAGATAAATTTATCGAAGAGAAACTGCCTATTCTCGAAAAG
>DAOUVA010000215.1 GCA_030667885.1 Phycisphaerae bacterium | reverse complement strand
CGAATTATTATTGTTAATATAATCCGCCATGTACGCATTTATATCCATCATAATATCACTGGCTGTGCTGGTAACGCTGCTGCGTCTGAAGGTCAAAATCGGCCTGGCGATGGTTCTCTCGGCCTGTCTTTTGGCATTACTTCTGGGCGTCTGGCCGCCGGACCTCGGGCGGGCGTTGTCTGAAGAATGGCAAAGCAAGCCGCTAACACAAACGACGGGCTATCTTTTCATCTCGCTCACGGCCCTGCTACTGCTCGTCAATGTCATCGGCGCTGCGATGGAGGAAATCGGCCTTTCTAAGCGGCTTGTACCGGCCATGCAGGGTTTGTTTAAAAGCCGCAGGTTTGCCTTGGCCCTGATACCGCTGATGATGGGAATGCTGCCCACACCCGGCGGCATTATGCTCTCGGCTCCCATGGTGCGCGATGCCGGCGATAAAATCGGCGTCGAACGCAGCCGCCTAGCCGCTATCAACTTCTTTTTCCGCCATCAATGGGAATCCGTCTGGCCTCTTTTCCCGGCCGTGCCTCTTATCCAGAGCCTCCTTGGTATCTCGGCATTAAAGCTCTTTTCTTACCACATCATCCTGACCGGTGCCGGTATCCTGGGCGGTATCATTGTCCTGCTGATGTTTGGCATACCGCCGAAGCAGCCCGACCACATTCATGTCAAACGCCGCATCCGCCACAACCTGCTCGACTTCCTGCACGCCTTCTGGCCTATCGCATTTACCGCCGGTTTATATGTTGCTTTTGACCTGCCCCCTGCGGTCGGTATCTTTTTAGCAATTATCGGTTTGCTGATAATACACAAAGTCCCGTTTAAGAGATGGTTGTCAGTCTTCAAAGCCGCCTGCGAGCCGGACATGGTCCTGCTTATTTTCGGCGCGCTGTTTTTTAAGCTCAACCTCCAGGCCAGCGGCGCCATCGGCAGCGTAGTTGAATTTCTCATAAACGCCCATGTCCCCCCGGGTTTGCTTCTGTTCGGCTTGCCTATGCTGGTCGGCTTCTCGACAGGAGTTACGATGCCCACAGTCGCAATTACCTATCCGTTCCTTATCGAATTCATAGGCACCGGCTCCGAGGCGAAAATGGGGCTTGAAACTCTGGCCTTTTCAGGCTTGCTCTTCGGCCTTTGGCTCACACCCGTCCACCTCTGCCTGACACTCTCGGCCAGCTTCTTCCAAACTTCGCTGCTCAAAATAATCTCAAAACTGCTGCTCCCCACCGCGGCCGTCGCAATTGCCGGCGTACTGATGGCTCTCTTTTGCGGATAAACATATTCATTTTGTTGACCAAAACTCAACAGACGATAAGATTAAATCGGAATATGCAAAAGTAATCAGGCGGTAACGTTCGGCACAGGAGATAAATATTGCTCGGAATCGATAATATTTTTGAACTTATTTTTATTGTGGGTTTCGTCGCAGGCTCTGTAATTCGAAAGATATATACATTCAGATGCAGACATGGCAAAGCCGTCAGAAAGCATAAGAGCGTAGTGGATATTATTCTGATTAGCGCTGGTGGTCTGGCAATGGCTGCACCTTTGTTCTATATATTTACGCCGTGGCTGGACTTTGCCGATTATCACTTCCCCGAATGGCTGGGCTGGATAGGCACGGCTGTTTTTGCAATGGCCCTTTTACTCTTGTGGAGGTCGCACGCCGACCTCGGCCGCAACTGGTCTGCCATACTACAAATAAAGCAGGAACACTCACTCGTAACTAACGGCATATATCGCTACATACGCCATCCGATGTATGCGGCACACCTGCTGTGGGCGATGGCACAAGGATTGTTATTGGAAAACTGGCTCGCAGGCTGGGCCTTTCTTGTGGTTTTTGTACCACTGTATCTGATACGGGTCCCGAAAGAGGAACGGATGATGCTTGAACAATTCGACGAGCAGTACAATCAGTACATCACCCGCACCGGCGGGATTATTCCGCGGTTCCGGAAATAAAAACAACCGCCCCCGCTAATGTCCTGTGATAGGGATTGAGACTTTGAACCGTGTATGGCTTGAAAGAAGACTCTCAGCAAGAGAGAGCACACAGTTGTATCCCCACTCCCTCTAAAATAATAAACCTAACAAACCCCGAAGCTACGGATAAGTTGGTGTATAACCTAATCTTCCCCAGCAGCCTTTCTGCATCATGTACAGGTCTTTGTAACCCGATTCTGTTTCGGGTGTCCAGTTGCCCTGGTGGTCTTGCTCGACAAGCTTGGCACGCTTTATCGTATCGGTGCCTTTCCATTTCCAATGGTCGCTGTGCCCGTCGGCAAAAGAGACAGTTGTACCGCCCCCGTGCCGCACTGGAGGGTCGTCCCACCACTGCTCTTGGTCGTAATGTACGGCAAAGGCGTCCGGTGTCATCCAGCCCTCGTCAATAAAAACAACTCTGAAGGGCGGTGCCGGATTGGTAATCTCGGTCCTTTTCTTGATATGTGCGCCGCGTACCCCCTGAGTCGGAGGATGATTAACAGAGTTCATGGAAAACATGATAGCGTATGTCATCGCCTCATCTTTACGGCCCGTCGGGCACTTGTACATATCGAGATCCTTTACATAAGGCCACAATGCCCCGGCTTTTATTGCCGTCTGCTGTGCTTCCAGGTTTTGCCACCCGGATGAAAGCGCATTCACCCAGGCTATCTCTCCCTTGTGCTTGCCCCAGCCGGTTTCTTGATCGCTGTATCCTATAGCTCCATTGACCAGGACATCGTCGTTGTCATCCGCGTACAGAATCCACGCCAGCGTCAACTGCTTTAAGTTACTCATGCAAACCACACGCTTACCCTGTTCCTTGACGCGGTTCAGTGCCGGCATCAATATAGCCATCAGCACAGCGATAATGGCGATTACAACCAAAAGTTCTATTAACGTAAATCCTCTTCGTTTACCCATAACATTACTCCTTAACTTACTATAGATACCTCGTTGTCTGGCAGTGTATAGTTTGAAAGCAAACTTACAATAAAACAGAATATATAGCTTATTGATTTTTACTCAAAAAATCAACTAAAAAATGAGCTGGAGCTATTGTTGAGTTGGGGTATAACCTAACTTCCCCCAGCAGCCCCTCTGCATCCTGTACAGATCCTGATAACCTGAGGATGTCGATGGCGCCCAGTTGGTATCGGGCCCCGTGTTTTCCTCGTCTCTTGCATGTTTTATCGTATCGGTGCCTTTCCATTTCCAGTGGTCGGCGTGCCCATCTGCGAATGAAAGGGTCGTCCCGTCCCCGTGCCTGACCGGAGGGCTGTCAAACCATGTCTCTTGTAGATACCAGACGGCGTAGGCATCCGAAGTCATTTTTCCTTCGTCAATAAAAACGAGTCTGAGGGCAGGCGACGGGTTGGTAATTTCGCTCATATTCTTTACGTGCGCGCCGCGTACTCCCTGGACCCAGGGATGGTTAACGGCGTTCATGGAGAACATGATAGCGTATGTCAGCGGCTGTGGTAGGCCATTGTCGAGGCGCCTCCCAGTCGGGCACTTGTAAATATCGACATTCTTTATATAAGGCCACAATGCGCCCTCTATAATCCCTTGAGTCTGAACGTCCGGGTCTGTGGTACTATACGCGTCGATCCATGCCAGCTCATTTCTGTGGTCGCCCCACGCCAGGTTCTGATTGCTAAAGCCTATGGCGCCATTGACGAGCTTCCCGTCGTTATCATCGGCATACATAATCCATGCAAGTCCCATCTGCTTGAGATTGCCAAGGCAGACCATGCGCTTGCCCTGCTCTCTGGCGCGGTTCAGTGCAGGCATCAATATAGCCATCAGCACCGCGATAATGGCGATTACAACCAGGAGTTCTATTAATGTAAAACCTGCTCTGCGAAGTAAATCATTACGAAGCATGAGTCCTCTTCGTTTACCCATAATTATACTCCTTAACTTACTCTCGGCACCCTGTTGCATGGTTCTGATATGTTGCACCCGATCCAGTTCTTTACAAACTTCACCACTTCTATTTATCTGAAGCAGTATTATACCGCAAATACGGTTGTTTTGCAAATTATTTTAATCTGATTGTCAATTATTAGATTTACCGATTCTCAACCCTTAATGTTCCATCCCAATAGTACATAGATAATAATACATTGAAATCTCCTCTGCTCATCAACGAGTTAAATTATTCACTTTGGCCTATATGTCAAAATAGGCAATATAGTTAGGCGGAAAAATCAGCCAAAAACGCTCACTCCCAAAAACAAAAATAAAAAATTCCAAAAATATTTTTATTCCCTTCTGCATAAGTACTTAGCTCGATTCTGTCCACACAGAATTCCCGAATTTTCGGCTCATTTGTGCACACTCGTCCAATTATAGAGGGACTGCTTTTTTCGTCCCCGGTCAAAAAACAGTTATGCTAATTAACTAATTCTCTAATCTCTAATTCACTGCAGAGCGTGCAAAATTAATCTCGTTATTCCCATCCCGGCTACTATCGAACGCGTACTGGTCCTTGCTGTGCTCGCCTGGCGCTGCCTCCGCTACGGCTATTCTTTCCGCCGCATACCCCTGACAAAGGGCAAGTTTGCAGTCGTTGACCCCGAAGATTACGAAAAGCTGAGTAAGTACAGATGGCACGTCACTAAGAACGGCAACACTTGTTACGCCAAGCGCAACGCCCCAACAAAAAAAGACACGAGCCCCATTTACATGCACCGCTGTATAATAAAAGTCCCCCCCGGCTGCGTCGTTGACCACATCAACCATAACGGCCTCGACAATCGAAAGGCGAACCTCCGCCCAGCAACCCGCGCCCAGAACAACCGCTACCAGAAAAAAAGAAAAAATACCCGCTCGAAATACAAAGGTGTAAGCTTCTACTCCCGCGAAAAGCAGTTCGTTGCCAAAATAACCACCGACGGCAATACCGTCTCCCTCGGATACTTCACAGATGAAATCAAAGCCGCAAAAGCATACGACAAAGCAGCAAAAATATACCACAAAGAATTCGCGTATCTGAACTTCCCAAGAAAAGAGCATAAAGCGAAAGCGCGGGCTTATGTACCCCCGTAATTTATCGCGGGATTTGTTCAAAAGAAATGAACCTGGTATGAATCAAGAGAAATCGTATCCTCTGAAACGGTTTTTCCGGTGTTTCCACAATTTCGACAAGTATTTTGAAAAAACAATCAACATTTTGGATTTCAGAACCGCCTTATATAGTAGATGGCTTATTGGGGGGGGAGGTATGTTATAACATGGGCGACTGGCCAGAATATGATGCCGACGGAGAGCCAGCCTGTTATGCTGACACTCGGGGAGGTAAGGAGTTTTATACAGATACCTTAATATACATAGTTAAGCGTCATTAATGCGCAAGAAAGGAGGTGTTGGTTGTGAATGCGCTGTGATGACAAAAGTATTCTCGGGCAAATTCATTTCATTCGAAAGGAGATAAGAAAATGTCAAAAAAATCTAAAAAAGACGATTCAATAGGAGCCAAAGGTAAAGGTATGGAAGAACCGATTCAAGGATCGCAAATGCCTGCCGGAGAAATCGAAGAAGCGGAAGAGAGCGAAATGCCTACAGGCAGAGTGGAGTCGATGGCGGACGCTGTACCAGCAACAGAAGGTGAGATGCCAGCAGGGAGCATGGAGGAACATGCTGCAACAGAAGGTGAGATGCCGGCAGGGAGCATGGAGGAACCTGCTGCAACGGCGGGCGAAATGCCAGCGGGCGGTATGGGAGAGCCTACAGCAACTCCGGAGGAAATGCCAATGGGCGGCATGGGGGATGTCGAGTCCGATCGCTTCCGGCCGACCAATCTGCCTCCCGGTTCCACTCTCCCAGCCGCATTCGAGCCAGGTACCGTGGAGGTCGAATTCCGCGAAGAGGTGAGGCCGCAGATCATCTCCGCCACTGCGGGCACCCCTTCGGAGATCGCGAGTTCGGCGAGTGTGAATCTTACGGGACTCAACGAGATTTTACAACGCTATCAGCTTGAGCGGGCTGAATCAAGCTTTCAGATATCGGAACAGGAAGCAACCCAAGCGCAGGCGGTGGCGCAGCAACTAGATGCCACCGTTCCTAACCTCGGGAATTTTGTGACGTTGCACTTCCCAGCTGAAGCAGATACACAACATATCGCCAAAGAACTCAGACAGTTGCCCGAGGTAGAGCGCGCAGTTGCTGTGCCAAAGGCTATTCCACCTCAAACACCGTTAAACGAACCACTCGTCGGCAACAGTGATCAGGTGGTATTGAATCCTGTTACTAACCTGGAGAATCAATGGTACATCTTTCGCTGCCGGGCCAATCACGCCTGGAACATGGCTACCGGCAATGGCGTGGTCATTGCCGATATCGATTGGGGATATCGCACCAGCCATCAGGATCTCGCCCCCCGTCTCGACATGAGCCATGCCTACAATGCTTATGACGGGGGTACCAACGTCTCCACCGGAGGATCGGTTTCTCACGGTACTGCGGTTATGGGAATCGCCGGAGGCGCAGACAACAATTTGGGGATGGCTGGCTTTGCCTTCGGCGCCACTCTTTGGCCGGTGCAGGCAGACAGCGGGCCCGGAACCGCTCTCCCTGGGAATGCATGGGCAAGGGCTATCGACTGGGTCCGCACGGCCAATAGTGGCGGCAAGCGCAAGGTTATCATACTCGAAGTGCAGACCGGCTCGTATGGTAACTACGAGATGGTTCCTTCGGTTAATGTGGCCATTCGTACTGCGATAGCGCATGGCGTAGTGGTGTGCGTTGCGGCCGGCAATGGTAATCGAGATGCCGGCATCGACGATTCGGGAAATCCAATACCGGCGACGGGTTCCATTCTTGTCGGAGCGACAGAATACCATGCTACACAGAACCGTCGGGCTGGGTTCAGCAACTTCGGACCGCGGATTGTAGTCTCTGCACCGGGTGACGGTTCCCACGATCTGACTTGCAGAAGTTCCTCCGATAGCGCCTATCGCAATGGTTTTGGAGGTACTTCCGGCGCCACGCCCAAAGTAGCCGGCACAGTCGCGCTGATGCTGGATGTGAAGCCCAGTCTTACGCACGCAGAGATCCGGAAGATTCTAAACAAAACCGGAACGGCAGTAGTCACAACCACCGGCAAACCCGTTGGAACCTTCCTCAACGCTGAGGCCGCCGTTCGTGCAGTACGGAAGCAGGCAAACGGGCGTCTGGAGGTATTTGTGCGCGGGGCGAACAAAGCCCTGTGGCACAAGTGGCAGGTAGCACCCAACAATGGTTGGAGTGGTTGGGCCTCAATGGGCGGATGGATTGATCTGCTCGCTGCCGGACGTAATGCCGATGGACGTCT
>DAOUVA010000365.1 GCA_030667885.1 Phycisphaerae bacterium | reverse complement strand
TTATTGGCCTGCCCGAGTTGCCGGAGGAACTCCGCCGAGTGCGCCGTTGGCTCTCGGTTGGTATTTCTTTATTTTTGCCTTCATAATGCTGGGTTTTCCCCCTCTTTTATGGACTCCAGAAACTCCGCTAAATGTTAAGTTTTGTTAAGGTTCACCGAGTTTTATTATAAGGTTCACCGTGTTGCAACCGTTAGTACTCGGTGTATTTGGCTAAAAACAAGTATAATGCTTCTTTTTAAATCGAAATGCGCGCATTTATGCATACGCTTATGGATGCGGTCTTTGTTTCGCTATCCTGTAGCTATTTTATCCCCCCTACCCTCTATCGCTTCAGAAGCAGGTCATACACATCAGCCCTCACAGCCATTCCCTTTTCGAGGATTTTCAGCTTTCGTGCCTTCTTCGTGGGCTTGCCCTTGTAAGTCCACCGCTTAATCTGCATATAAAGCTCTTCGTACAGCCTTTCGCTATGAAAACAGGGCATCGGATTGATAGTCCGTTGCCTCAAAATGCTAAGCCTCTGCCGAATAGTGACTTACCGCAAGCGACAAATGACGCTTACAAACCAGCTTACAAACAAAACTAAAAATCACCTCAAATGAGGTCCAAAAACTGTATCCTGATCTGGTGGGAATTGTAGATGTTTAAAGGCTCCGATGCATGAAGGAGAAACAAATGAGACTGTTGATGCATGGGATGTTACAAGTGTCGTAGATACAGCCGAAAAGATAAATTCACTTCAGCTACAGGTTAAGAATAATAATAACTTTTCTAACAGCAAAACAATGATGGATTATGTCTATGTGGTAGTTGAGTATGACTAACCTATAGTATTAAGCACTTTGATAAGAGAGGATGCACTAATCTACCTGAGGTGCTAATAACAACGTTTTTTCCGGAACCTTTGGTCAGGGCCCTCAGCCAGCCGGGAAAACTGGAGTCAATTTAACTCGCATCTGCCATCATCCTATCGCCCTTGAGTTTTTTCTATCTCAACCTGACTTTTTTGCCGATATACCGAACGAAGTATTATAGGTTACGGCGAGAAATACATCTGTATTTTCGGACGACGACTTTCATACTTAAGAGACGTTAGTGCTTGCAGTTATGCAGGACGATGAACTTAGAGTGTATAGAGTATCAGATTTCCAGGAAGCCCGAATCAAGGCCATGTATTAGAAGGATTTAAGCACAGGCACGGGCAATGGCAATCATCTGTTGAACAATAAAAATTAACACAATTTTTAAGGAGGTAATAGTGAAGGTTGCCATCCTTGCAGGCGGCGTTGGCACGAGGCTTGAAGAAGAGACAGTTATCAGGCCGAAGCCGATGGTGGAAATAGGGGGTATGCCCATCCTTTGGCATATCATGAAGCATTACTCACATTACAATTACCAGGAGTTTGTGATCGCCCTGGGATATAAGGGAGTGTACATCAAGAAGTATTTTACAGATTATTGCACTCTTTATAGCAATCTGACAGTAAACATCCAGAACGGCGATGTGCACAAACATAGCAATGATTTCCACCCCAAATGGACCGTTGATCTCATTGATACCGGCCTGGCAACATTGACCGGAGGCCGGATTAAGCGTTTGGGACCATACCTTGACAATCAAACATTCATGCTGACGTGGGGTGACGGGATTTCAAACGTGAATCTTGACGAGCTGCTAAAGTTTCACAAATCGCACGGCAAGCTGGCAACACTAACAGCAGTTCGACCAACCGCCCGCTTCGGCCATCTCGACCTCGATGACAATAAGATTGTGGAATTTTCAGAGAAGCCACAAACCAGCGAAGGCTGGATCAACGGTGCGTTCTTTGTCCTTGAGCCGGGTGTTTTTGATTATATTCAAGGCGATCAGACAGTATGGGAAAAAGAGCCAATGGAACGTCTGGCTAAAGACGGGCAATTGATGGCTTATAAGCACACAGGTTTTTGGCAGTGTATGGATACGCTTCGCGATAAAAGTCTGCTAAATGGGTTGTGGGATTCGGGCAACGCCCCCTGGAAAATATAGGAGTAAAGCTGATATGCGAGTATTAGTTACGGGACATTTGGGCTATATCGGAACGGTCATTGTACCTGTTTTTATTTCCGAAGGCTATGATGTTGTTGGATTAGACAGCGACCTTTACCGTTCCTGCACATTCGGCGACGACCCGGTGGAAGTTCCGAATATTTGCAAGGACATACGAGATGTGGAGATTGCCGACCTGAAGGGTTTTGATGCCGTATGCCATCTGGCTGGTCTGTCGAACGATCCCCTCGGTGATTTTAATCCGGAATTGACGTATGAGATTAATCACAGAGCTTCGGTCAGGCTTGCCGTGCTGGCTAAGAAGGCCGGAGTCAGGCGCTATGTGTTTTCCTCTTCCTGTAGTTGTTATGGAGCGGCGGGAGATGATATGCTCACAGAAGAGGCCCCATTCAATCCAGTGACGCCTTATGGCCGGTCAAAGGTATGGACAGAGCGCGACGTATCGGCCCTGGCAGATGATGATTTTTCGCCTACCTTCTTGCGCAATGCCACGGCTTATGGTGTTTCGCCGCGTTTACGTTTTGATCTGGTGCTAAACAATCTCACAGCATGGGCATTTACTACAGACAATATATTGATGAAGAGCGACGGCAGTCCATGGAGGCCTATTGTGCATATACAGGACATAGCTCGCGCATTTGTCGCCGTGATTAATGCTCCCCGTGAGCTGATTCACAACGAGGCTTTCAATGTTGGTCTTACCCACGAAAACCTGCAAGTCAGGGATATCGCCAGGATAGTTGGTGAAACAATACCCGGTTGTAAAGTTCAGTTTGCCGACGGTGCTTCGCCGGACACGCGGAACTACCGTGTTAATTGTGACAAACTGCCTAAAGTGCTGCCGAGTTTTCAACCACAATGGGATGCTCGCCGCGGCGCTCAGGAGCTTTATGAAGCATACAAGGACAACAGCATAACATTAGAAGACTTTGAAGGACCCAGATACCAGAGGATCGGCCATGTTCGCAAACTTATCGAAGATGGTATTCTTGATGCAAACCTGCGGTTTCAGGGGCAGGATTCGTTCACAAACATAGAAAAATAGCGGGAAAAGAAAAAATCCTTATGGTTACTATTACTAACATTTTCGAGCAACGATGCCGGCAGGCACATTGTCGATCCTGCAAACAAGCCGGTTTAATCGGTGTGCTGGATCTTGGGATGATGCCCTTATCCGATGGCCTGCTTACTGAGGCACAACTTGCCGATTCCGAAGATAAGTTCCCGCTTGAATTGGCGTACTGCCCACGATGTTCGCTAGTCCAGATACTGGAGACGGTACCTCCGGAAAAACTTTTCTGCGAGGATTACCCTTACTACTCATCATTTTCCGATACCCTTCTGGAACATTCACGCAAGAATGTTCTGTCTTTGATTCAAAAATGCAAACTGAACGCTGACAGTTTTGTTGTTGAGCTGGCAAGTAACGACGGCTACTTACTTAAGAACTACCTCGAAAACGGCATCCCATGTCTGGGCATCGACCCTGCCGAGGGACCGGCTAAGTCCGCCGAAAAAGCCGGAGTACCCACACTGTGTTCGTTTTTTACACCGGACCTTGCCCGACAATTGGCAAAGGAGGGACGCCGGGCCGATGTAGTCCACGCAAACAATGTGCTGGCTCATGTACCCGATACAAACGGTTTTATACAGGGAATTCGTATCCTGCTAAAGGACGAAGGATTGGCTGTCATTGAGGTGCCGTACATAAAGGATTTGATTGACTATTGCGAGTTCGATACGATATATCATGAGCATTTGTGCTATTTCTCAGTGACCGCTCTTGATCGCCTTTTCCGTCAAAACGGGCTGCATCTTAACGACATCGAACGGCTGCCCATTCATGGTGGTTCGCTGCGACTATACGTTGATAGCAGGGAAAACGTACAGGAATCAGTCCAGGCACTTCTAACACAAGAACAGCAACTGGCAGTGGACAAGTACCAGTACTATGAAGGTTTCGGCGATAAGGTTCAGAATATTCGCCAGCAGATGAGAAAACTCCTTCATGGCCAAAAAGCGAAAGGCAAAACCATCGCCGCTTACGGTGCCGCCGCTAAGGGAGCAATTATGCTGAACTTCATAGGAATCGGGCCGGATGTGATTGACTATGTCGTTGATCGAAATATCCACAAACAGGGCAAATACATGCCTGGTCTGCACATCCCTGTGTGTGATCCATCGCGGCTTGAGAAGGAGTTGCCAGATTATGTCGTTCTCTTGCCCTGGAACTTCAAAGACGAAATCCTGTCTCAGGAAGCCGCCTTTAGGGACAAAGGAGGCAAGTTTGTAATTCCGATTCCAGAACCGGTAATCGTTTAGGAGTTGATATGGGCGAAGTGACATTGAAATTGCCAAAAGAGGTTTCTTTCGAAGTTTTTGAGCAGAGTAACTATGCCTGTCCAAACTGCAATTCAAAAGAACTTTCTGTATTCTATACCGTTACAGATATTCCCGTCCATAGCTGCCTGTTGATGTCGAGCAAAGAGGAGGCTCAGAGATATCCCACAAGTGATCTCCAGCTCGGATTCTGTCCGAATTGCAGGTTCATAAGCAACGTGCGCTTTGATTCCGGGCTTCACAACTACAACACCAGTTACGAGGAAACCCAGGGTTTTTCAGCATGCTTCAACTCTTTCGCTAAATCGTTGGCGCAGAAAATTATCGATAAGTATGACATTCACAACAAAACAATTCTCGAAATTGGATGCGGTAAAGGAGAGTTTCTCGCATTGATGTGCCGGTTAGGTAACAACAGAGGAATTGGGATTGATCCGGCGTATGTGCCCGAACGTAATCCGGACACAACCGGCTCTCGCATAGAATTTATTCAGGATTTTTACTCGCCAAAGTACTCACATCTCGAAGCCGATGTCATTTGCTGCCGCCATACCCTCGAACATACAGCTCCGACACTGGAGTTTATGCAAAAGATTCGTAAAACAATTGCAGACCGCCCGGATACTCTCGTTTTCTTCGAGTTGCCGGATG
>DAOUVA010000448.1 GCA_030667885.1 Phycisphaerae bacterium | reverse complement strand
TTTCTCATGGTCGTATGCCCGACGGTACGGATAACCTCGAATTTTTCGAACTGCCAAGCCCCGGCGTTGCCAACCGGTCAGATGTTCTATCAAGCTTTACCGTGACCACGCTTTGTTCGGAGGAAGCCGACAAGTATGTTATAGTTCCGACCGGCGAGATTGGCCAGGAATGGAAAACAGAGGTTGATTATGACGACTCGACCTGGACCTTTAGCTCAGGCAGAACCGGAGGAATAGGCTACGAAAGGAATTCGGGTTATGAAAACCTTATCGACCTCGATCTTGGAGCACAGATGTACCAGATTAACACTTCCTGTTACATTCGTATCCCTTTCCGCGTTGACGTTGACTTAAACAGTATTATAGAACTTATACTAAAAATACGATATGATGATGGTTTTATCGCCTATCTGAATGGTGTTGAACTTGCCAGGCGGAATTTTATGGGCACGCCTGCCTGGAACTCCGACGCAAGCACCGACCACTCGGATTCCATGGCCAAAATCTTTGAAAATATCGATATTTCTGAATACGTTAGCAACCTGAAACCGGGCGATAATATACTGGCCATTCACGGAATGAACGGGACTTTAGGCAGTTCCGACCTGCTCATCAGTGCCGAACTTGACGCTACAATTGCGATGTCGGACGATGATTATCCTTTCGCTGATGTTATGGAGCTGCTGTACGGTCTGCGGGTTACCGAGCTGATGTACCATGCTTCTATCGGCAACAACTTCGACTACATTGAATTGCAGAATATAGGACAGAAGACACTGAATCTTAACGGTGTTCATTTCAGCAAAGGGATTGACTTTACTTTTCCTGAGATGGTACTTGAGGCCGGCCAATACGTCGTGGTTGCGGCTAATCTGGCTGCTTTTCAATCGGCATACGGTAAAAACATAAATATTGCCGGTGAATATTCCGACAGCCTGAGCAACGGCGGCGAAGAGATTGTTTTGAGCATTCCCCTCCCTATGGAAGCGGCGATATTGCGGTTCGATTATAGTGATACATGGTATGCAACGACCGACGGCGACGGTGATTCGCTTGTTATTAAGGATGTATTCGCACCTCCGGCCGCATGGGACAAAGAAGAAAACTGGCAGCCTGCAACCCCCACTCCCGGAAGACCGTAATCAGGCTATTGAGGATGAAGAGTTTTGCCTGATGATATCAAGCAGTGAGAGATAGGAATTGCCGGATGAGCAATTTAGTGTATTCGCCCGGTTTGCCATCTCCGATGAGCTTGCCGTCGAATTTGACCACGGGAATAATATCTTGTGTAGTTGAGGCGATAAACAGCTCATCGGCGTCACTTGCCTGCTGCGGCGTTAACGATTTTTCGGTTGTTTTCAATCCGATATTTCCGCCTGCCTTGATGACAAATTGACGTGTAATGGAAGGTAGAATATTAGCTGTAAGCGCTGCGGTTTGCAGTGTTTGCTCTGAGATTGCAAAAAATGCGGAGCTTGCTCCTTCTGTGATAAGGCCGGCCTCATTAACAAGTATTGCTTCGGCACAACCCTTTGCGGCGGCATCTCGACGAGCAAGAACGTTGGCTAACAGGTTCAGAGACTTAATATCGCATCTTTTCCATCGCCAGTCCGGATGGGTCGAGACTTCAATTCCTTTGGTCTTGGCCTGCGTATGATCTTCCAACTCCGTAACGGTGAGAAAAAAAACAGGCTCTAAATCAGGATTACTGAGGTGTTTTCGCAGTTCTGAACCTCTTGTAACGTGAAAATATATCCTGGCGTTGGATATACCGGCAACATCGAAAGATTTCAGGACCCTGCTGCGAATCCGGTCAATGTCTACGCGGCTTATTTCAATCGCAGATAAGCTGTTGGCAAACCTTTGCAGATGTTCTTCAAGTGTAAAAATCCTGCCGTCATAGCTTCTTACCACTTCATAGATCCCATCGCCGAAGAATATCCCCCGGTCAAGATAAACAGGGTCAAGCTCTTTTATGGGCACGATTTTGTCTTGTATCATTGCTATTTGCATAAAATTACTCCTGAAAAAGCCTTAAGCCGGGATTTTAACTTCATACTGGGTGTTAGAAAACAAAAATATCTGATAATTTGCTTTACAAGAAAAGATTCAGTCTGTAGAATCCTGTTTTCGTATGAATAGTTGAGTATGTAAAAGCCAGGAGTTTTTTGAAATGTACGCAATAATTGAACAAGGTTCAAAGCAATATAAAGTTAGTGAAGGCGATTATTTGGATATAGACCTGACGGATATTTCGCCCAATGCCAAAACAATCAAGCTGGACAAGGTCCTTTTTGTCAGTGACGGTAAAAAAGTTAAAATCGGCAACCCGTACCTGAAAGATGCCAAGGTTACCGCCTCGTTTAAGACCACAGCCCAGGACGCGGTCGTCAAGGGAGAAAAGCTGTATCCAGCCACCTTTCGCAGACGTAAAAACAGCAAAAGGCGCATAGGTCACCGCCAAAAATATCTTCAAGTGGTAATCGACAAGATAGAAGCCTGAAGATTTGTGTTGTTCCTGCGTGACAAGCAATCCACAAACAATAATCCCCGTTCTTGCCGGGGATTAATTATTTCCGCGCAAGAGGAAATTTGTTGATTAGCTCTTCGACAAATGTTCGCCATTGATCCTGGTCGTTTTCGACAAAATATTCGAACGACTTATCATCAGCCAGTTCTCCCAGCAGGGCTTTTCGGTCGGCTGGTTCGGCTATCTCTTTGATAATCCGTTTTCGCAGTTCCGCCAGTTCGGTGAGAAATTGGCCGTGCTTTTCGGTGAAAATTGTTTCCAGCTTCTTTCTAATATGCCCGGCGTAGGCGGGACAACGACCTTCGGTTCCGATAGCTATCTGCAGGTCGCCGCGTTTGACGACCGCCGGGACATAAAAATCGCAAAGCTCCGGGACATCCACCACATTACACAATATCTCTAATTCCTGACAATCCTTGTATATCTGCTTGTTGAGCTGATTGTTATTTGTGGCGGCTATCGCAAGCACCGCTCCGGCAAGATAGTCTTTTGAATAGCTGGATTTTATTAATTCGGCGTTTTTACCCTGGCATACAAGCGTCATCATATTGTCAATCCGCTCGGCTACAACTACAAGCCGGGTTCCGGCGTTTAATAATGCCTGAGCTTTTCGAGCAGCTACAGAGCCGCCGCCTATCACAACCGATCGACGATCGCCAAGCTCCAGAAATATAGGGTATTTAGCCATAGTCGTATTATACCAAACTGTATCCGACAGCAATATCAAAATTAAAAGAAAAAGGTAAACTGTCAAAGTATCAGACAGGAGAAATAACGAGTGATGCTGTTCCTCTTATTATACCTTAAACATTATTTGAGCCTTTTCAACTCGTAAAATCGCTGATATATTATAGACTCACAAAGTTTGTGATTGGCAGGAAAATATGGATTTGACAAGAAAATTGCAGCCGCCTCTAACCGAAGCCGATGTGCGTTTGTTAAAAGCCGGCGATGAAGTTCTCATATCCGGGGTAATCTATAGCGCCCGGGATATGGCGCATAAAAGACTGTGCGAGGCAATCGAAGCCGGCCTGGAATTACCGTTGAAGCTTGATGGGGCAATTATTTATTTCGTTGGTCCCACGCCTGCCCCTGCGGACAGGGTAATCGGCGCCGCCGGACCGACTACCTCGTCAAGAATGGATGCATTTAGTCCGAAGCTGCTCGCAAACGGCCTAAAAGCAATGCTCGGAAAAGGTTATCGAGGCCGACAGGTAAGGGACGCCCTGAAAAAAAATACGGCGGTCCATCTTTCTACTATCGGCGGG
>DAOUVA010000154.1 GCA_030667885.1 Phycisphaerae bacterium | reverse complement strand
ATGCTGAAAATTACAGACAAAAGTCTAATAAACTCCAGGCCGACAAACAAGCTGCAGAGCAGAATGAGATAAACGCCAAGAAACAATTAAAACTGGCAAATGATGCGGCGGGCAAGCTGGAAGAAAAGCTAAACGATGATATTAATACCCTTAAAATCAAGGTCAGCCAGTTGAATACACAACTGACCGAAGCCCAAAGAACAGCCTCAGAGGCCGTTACACAGGAGAATATCTGGAGAGATATTAATACGAAATTCTTAAGCACAAATGAGGACTTAAGGAAGCTCCTGGAAGACAAGCTCGCTGAACTCAAAAGCGTAGATGCAAGTAGAATACAGGGAGACAGAGAGCTAAAAGAAACAACCGCTACGCTTATCCAGAAAATGGCTATAATCAGCAGCCTGGAGAAGCAATCGAAACTACTGCTCGAAGAAAAGACTGGCTTGCAAAACCAATTAGGAAATCAACTCCAAAAAACCGGCCAAACCGTCGCGACTCCAGTAACGGTTACCCCGGTAAAGGAAACTGCCAGAGTAGCAACACCCGCAGTTGATATCGGTCTCAATGGGTTGGTAGCAACAGTGGATCTGGAAAACTCTCTCGCAGAGATATCCATCGGCGCCGCAAATGGCGTCAAGCAGAATATGAAATTCCATGTAACTCGCGCCGACAAGTTTATTTGTGACATTGTTATCCTGGACGTCGAGCCTGAAAATGCTATCGGCACGCTGGAACTTATGGACGTTACAAAGGAACAGCCTAAAGCCGGTGATACTGTAAGTACTAATTTGTAGAAAAACACCTAACTTTGTGAGGTTGATATATGAGTCCAAATGGGCAAGCTCTCGGAAAAAACATATCTGTACCGGATAATGTCTATACGATCATTCTTGCTTTTGCGTTTTGTGCGGTTCTGGCTACTGCAGTGTTTGTCGCTATAAAGTGCATGCAGTACTGCGATTCTTTTATGGAAATATTTAAAGTACCGTAGCATATTTCACTATTGACAATACCGCTCTTTATTATATAAAGTATGCCTAAAGCTCGATTTTGCAGGAGGCTTTTGGAAATTAAGAAAGGAGTCGAAAGTGGTCCTGGACACAATCTTAGGATGGTTCAGTATGGATATGGGTATCGACCTTGGTACCTGTACTACTCTGGTTTGTGTCCGCGACAAAGGTATTGTCCTCAATGAGCCCTCCGTCGTTGCTGTTCGCAAAGGAACTAACATCGTCCTGAACAACGGTGAAGCTGTGGGTCTGGTTGCGCGCGAAATGTTAGGTAAAACACCAGGCTCCATCAGCGCAATAAGACCTCTCAAAGACGGCGTAATCAGTGATTTCGAAATCACAGAGGCGATGTTAAGCTATTTTATCAGAAAGGTGCACGGCAGGGGCGGGCTTGTCAGGCCGCGGGTTGTTATCGCCGTACCAAGTGGAATAACCGCTGTTGAAAGACGCGCTGTAATAGACAGTGCAGAACGTGCCGGCGCACGCAGAGTTTATCTGGTCGATGAGCCGATGGCCGCCGGAATCGGAGCCGGACTGCCAATCACAGACCCGACCGCTTCTATGATTGTCGATATCGGTGGAGGAACAACGGAAGTCGCCATCATGTCTCTGGCCGATATCGCTACTGCCGAATCAATCCGAATCGGCGGCGATGATATGGATGAAGCGGTAATTAATCATATCAAGAAAACTTACAACCTGCTTATCGGAGAGCCAAGAGCTGAAAAAGTCAAAATACAAATCGGCTCGGCGGCTCCGCTCGAAGAAGAATTGACGATGGAAATCGCCGGTAGAGACACTATCTCCGGCCTGCCCAGAAAAATCGTCATAACAAGTGAGGAAATAAGGGAGTCGCTGCGTGACCCCATCGCTACTATTATCGACACGGTTACCATAACCCTCGAAAAGGCAGAGCCCGAATTGGCCGCAGACCTAATCGACAACGGAATACACATCTGTGGAGGCGGCTCATTGCTCAGAGGAATGGATACCGTTCTTGCCAATGCAACCGGACTCAAAGTAGAAATAGTTGATGACCCGCTGAGTTGTGTGGCACGAGGCACAAGCGTATATCTGGAAAATCTGGAGTTGTGGAAGGATACTATGGACCATAACGAATACGGATGGGAATGATTCGTGGTCCTTTGGTCGTAATGTGTATTCGCTGAAAAATTGAGTTTATACGCAATACGGCAACAGTGAAACTATAATGGCATGGAAGCAGATTACAGTCTCCAGAAGAATGTTGTTTATCTGGTTTATGTTGGCCGGATTTATTGTCCTTCTCTCACCACAAAATCTCACGAATAAATTCCAGTTCGCGTTTACATACGTTTTCCGCTGGCCCTTAACTATTGGCCGAAACATTTCACTTTCGGCAGCCAAACAACAGCCGATCAGAGATAAGGATATGGTCTCCAGGGTTGAGTACGAAAGACTATTAAATCATCTTGCTAACGTTACACAGCAGCGTGATGATGCACAACGAAATATCCAAAACCTTTCCAAAATGCGTAATATACCGGCATGGGAACGTACGGGCTTTGTTCTGGCTAATGTCATTACAGTCTCTGTCGATAGGCTTATCATCAATCGCGGAAAAGAGGATGGTCTGGAGAAAGACCAGTTCGTTCTGGCCGACAACAGTATCATCGGAACCATTTCAGACGTAGGTACACGCTCCGCCAGGGTTCGATTGTTTACCGACCCTGCTTCGGTCATAGCTGTAAATATCGGAAACACAGATTGGCGGCTTATGAAAGGCTGCGGCAACAACCAGGCTAAAGTGGAAATGGTAAAGCGCAAACTCGATATCGACACTAAAATCATGGCCAGAAAAACACCCGGCTTCCTTGATACCCCGATGATTATTGGAAAAGTGGTTCGATGTGAGCACAACGACCAGCCTTTGGTCTGGGATATAACAGTCGAACCGGTTTGTAACATACAAGAGATTGAGAGCATTCATGTAATAGTAATGAATCCGTCTGAATAAATCAGCATTACCACTGTAAGATGGATTTAAATATGAACACGGCTGAGGAAATTTAAATGCATTGGTTTCGGTTTGCAGTTTTAGTCCTTCTTGCTACGGTACTGCAGGCCAGCTTACTTGCCGATTGGAATACCAAACCCGATTTATTGTTAATTCTTTTGGTCTTCTTTGCTGTTTACTGCGATACTTCGGATGCGATTATATGCTCGTTCGTAATAGGTTTTGCCGCCGACCTTATCGGCCAGACGATGGGCCCCCAGATGATTAGCTACGGTATTTTCGGCTCTGCTCTGGCATACCTCCACAGAGTTATTGCCATCAGGCAAATACCTTATCAAATTATCGCCATATTCATCACGGCTCTTCTGGCCGGCTCAGTTGCCTGCCTCTTGAACTTTCTAAAGGGCGAGCCATCTCCGCTTGCTCCTCTCTTTTGGATTGCGCTGTACTCCGGCATCGTCGGACCTATTTTGTTCTTGCTATCTGCATGGTGGATGCGTATAAGGAAGCCAGGTCGATTCGGCAGGCGTTAATTCGCGCCATTTGAACACGTAAATTATCAGTCACGGCTCTAATCACAAAAAACAAAATAAAAATGTACGAAAAAAGAATCAAATTCTTTGTAATATTAAGTGCACTGCTCTTATTTCTCTGTTTGCTGCGCTTGATACAAATGCAGTTGCTTCCGACCTCCTCCGTCCAAAGCGACATCGATCAGCTCAAGCGCCAAAAAGGCCAGTCACGACAGCTTAAGACCGTCAGAGGCGAAATACTCGACAGAAACGACAATGTATTGGCAACTGATGAACCACACTTCCAATTATGTATAGACTATAAATTCAGCAGCTTTATGGATGACCGCGTCGGCCAGGGAAAATTACTAAAGGCCGCCGACAAAGACGACCCGGACGCCGTTGCCAAAGTACAAAAAGAGCTGGAACTCGGCCTCGAAGACTTAAACCAGGTAATCGACAAGTGCGCTCAATTCAGGGGAGTTGAATCGTCAAAGATAAGAACTGAAATACAGAGAATAAACAACCGAATCTGGAATCAGCGTACATTTCAGGCATGGGCGCGTTATTTCCCGAACCCCGAACTTATTAGCAAATATAACAGCATAATAAGTGTCCCTCATTCTGAAGCTTTTGCCGATTTCGAAGCGAAAGAACCGGACCTGACAAAACGAATTCGCCTCATCGATAAAATTGATATTGCCGAAATGCACGACCCCGAAGCACTGCTGGCCCTAAAAACTGATGATGATATTTTTGCCGCCCAGTTGGAATTCCTGAAAGTTGACGGCATCAATATTATGCCAAAAGCCAGAAGGTTATACCCGTACGGTACTGTCGCGGCCCAAACAATAGGCTGGGTCGGTCGTGTAACCCAAACAAAAGACCGGCAGCTTTTCAAAGACGACAAATTAGCAAGTTATTTGACCGAGGATCTCGGTGGAAGAGAGGATGGAGTCGAGTACATTTGCGAATCAATACTTCGCGGCAGACGAGGTGAAGAATTCGAAGACATAGACAGTCAGATTGTTCGGACCGAAATCAGCTTCGGTTCAAACGTTAAGCTGACACTTGATATCGAGCTTCAGGAAAAAATAGAAAACTACCTTGCAACCTATCCTCACGAGCCTAATTGCGGCCCCGGAATGGCCGCCGTTGTCATAGAGGTAGAGGTCGGAACATCCGAAATTCTCGCACTGGTTTCGATGCCGGTCTATGACTTAAACCGTGCAAGATATGACTATACCGAGCTCAACAACAATCCCGACAAACCTCTAATAAATCGAGCGATAAACAAACGCTATCCACCCGGCTCTGTCGTAAAGCCCATGATTCTCGTCGCCGGCCTCGAGTCCGGCAAAATCACACCAGAGCAGACTATATCCTGCCCAGCTCAGAAAGCCCCAACAGGCTGGCCGAACTGCTTGCTTTTTAAAAGATTCAGAACCGGCCATGACGGCAGATGGGAAAATAACGCCCGCAACGCCATCAGAGGCAGTTGCAATATTTTTTTCTCCCGCCTCGCCCACAGAATCGACCCCCTGGTACTTCAGCAATGGTTATTTAACTTCGGCTACGGTCAAAAAACACTATTTCCCCCGCCTTCAATTGCCCAAAACGAAATCCCAAGAAACTTCCGCCAGTTATCCGGTGTGATCTCGAACATCGCCCCAAGGAAGCATATCACAGATTTCGAGCAAATACCGCCGCTTAGTAATAGCGAAAGAAGATGGTTCGGAATAGGCCAGGGCAATCTCCGGGCCACCCCTCTGCAGGTTGCAAACTCAATGGCCACTATCGCCCGTTACGGATTATTTAAGCTGCCTCAATTATTTAAACAGGACATACAAAATGCTGTTTACGACTCATCAGCCGCCTCTCAGGGTATCGACCTTGAAATTTCACCGGGAACTTTAGCGGTAATCTACGATGGTATGAGCGCCGTCGTTAACGAGATTAGCGGCACAGCTCACACTACATTCGCCGAGATTCTTCCAGATCTCACCGAGAAGAACATAAAGGTCTATGGCAAAACAGGCTCGACACAGGCCCCCGAAATTGCCTTGTTTGGAGGCTTTGCCGTTGACGGCAAAAACAAAAGTATCGCAATCGCCGTCGTCGTCGAAGGAGGCCAGTCCGGCTCAAACGACGCCGCACCACTGGCCCGCGACATCATCCTCTTCTGCATCGAAGCCGGATATATCGGGCAATCGCAAAACGCGGAAAGAAATTAAATTTGTTTTATCCTTATTAAAACTATATCTTGCCGGGTACCCTGCTGCTCTATTATCTGATCTCATCAATTTGTGATATAAGATCTTTTATTGCGAATTTCGAACAACAAACTCAGGGCCGCTGCGTTACGGCGTGACCTGAAGCATTTGGTTCTGTAGTTATATTCACTATCTGGCAATCTGGAACAGCTTCCCTAAGCTTATTAAGAGCGGATTCCGAAATCCCAGCGTTAACAAGCTCAAGATATTCCAGTTCATGGAAACGCGACAATGCATAAAGATCGGAGTCGTCTGCATCTGGGCCAGATAGGCGGCCGACAACTAGCTTGACACCAACAATTTCGCTGATCCATCTTGGTCTGGGCTCTATGGTTCCAAAAACAGTTTTTGTTTGCGGAAAGGATTTGAGCACAGCCTTTGGCTTAGCCGACCAAGTATCGAGTAAGGCTCTTTTCCTTTGATTTCGCCGGAGATGCTTATAGGCCGACATGCGTAGGCGGTTATGAGTCAATTTCACAAATACGAAACCCATTAACACGATAAAGAGCACAACGATAAAACAAATGCCGTATTTATAAAGGATGGTGGCTTTATTTTTGCTTTGAGACGTCATTGAGATTTGAATTCCTAATATCAGCTCCTATGTGACATAACAAGTTCTTACTGAGAATATTACCAATATTGTAAGCCAGAGCAAATAACTGAAGGCGGGCCTGGTTATCCACGAAATCATGGCAGTAAAGCTGCGTCCAGTTCAGTACATACTTGCCTTCCTTAATCAACTGCTATACTAATCGGCCTATGCAGTCTGTTTAAGACCTCTTGCAGTATCCCGAAGAATCTTTCGTTGTCCGGCCAGATAATCCTTTCATCATCCGGCATAGGCTTATCTAATTCATCGAGAAACCGGGCCAAAACATCTTCATCTAATTTCTCAGCCGAAATCCCAAGTCCGAGCTTTTGAATGTAATGCGCATTAATTATCTGCTCATACTGGCCGGCCAACGGCAGCATAAGCATCTTCTTTTTCAGATACATACACTCGCTTATCAATGAAAAACCAGCAGAAGCTATCACTCCCTTCGCACCAGCCAAATCGGCCAAAAATCCTTCCGTCGAACGCTTCTTAAAAAAACAGTTCTTATATTCAAGGTCCTTCTTGAAACCGTAAATATAAAATTTCTGCCCACCAAATTTACAAAGGACCTCCCGCAACTGTTCCTCGTCCTCACCGGTCGTAGAATAAAGCAGAATATGCTCTCCAGCCCTCGCCTTAAGCGAGCGGACGACAGGCCTTATAATAGGCGGCGCTAAAACCGCCGAATCAACACTCAAAGGCGCATCGAAAAAATTCACAATTATGTATGCTACCGCCCCCACATAGTGACACTCGGTTACCACCCTGGCGGTCATCCTCGAAAACCAGTTCTTGCCCTGATGTTCGAGCTGACAATGCGAAAGCATGTGTTCGTGGTCGATACTGATAAACGGCACTCGTTTCCGCCATGCCCACCACGCGCTGAAAGGCTCGAAATCCGATATCACAAGGTCTGGATTAAATGCCTTGAAATGTTTCTTGAAAAGTTCGTCGTTTAGTTTATTACCCTCGGGCAGTTTCATAAGATTTCTTTTCAGGGTCTCCGACTTATCAATCCGGCCGTCTATAAAAGCAAAAGAAAGACCGAATACCTCCTTCACACGCTCACCGAAATATTGTTTCAGATAGACAAGCGATTTCTGAGAACCCACAAAGATACAATCATGCCCGGCCTCAAGCAGCCTCTGCCCTATCAGGTGAGACCGACTGCTGTGTCCGAATCCCTCCCCAGCAACAGCATAGATTATCTTCGCCATTTCTGCTTGTTCAAATTAGATAACTTGTAAATGATAATTGATATGGATAAATGATAACCGGTAAATGCAAATAAGTAAATATTTGACTCATCACCTTTTTAGTGCTTTTATCAGAAATCCGCCTGTGCATATCTGGTTTCAAGATAGTTAAGCGTTTTTTCGATTATCGCGCCAGCCACTGGTGAGGCCACGACTCCTCCCTCATAGCCCTTGCCGAGACTCTTGTTCGGCTTGCGGACCGAAACCAGAACCACTATAGCCGGGTCCTCTGCCGGCGCTCCGGCTATGAATGAAGCTACGTAATCGCTGTCCGAATATCCCCGCTCATTACTTTTGGCGATGTTGGCTGTCCCCGTCTTCCCGAAGACCTGCCATTTTTCCAATTTGGCTCTTTTGCCCGTCCCCTCATTAACCACCCTCACCAGCGCCTCGCCGACAATCCATTCCGCAACTTCAGGTTTGACAATATAACCGACCGGCGGCAGAGGACGCTTCAACTCGGTAATTTCTCCTTTACTGTCAACTACCGCTTTAACCAGAAATGGACGAACCACACGGCCCCGGTTGGCAAGTATGCAAAAAGCTCGAACTAATTGAATCGATGTTACTGTAATTTCATGACCAAAAGGTATTCGCGTTACGCTGTATCCGTCCCACTTGCGCGCCTCTCGCAGCAGTCCGTCGGCCTCACCGGGTAAATCAATCCCCGCCCTTTTGCCGAAACCGAAAAGTCTAAGACCCTTATAAAGCCTCTCTTTGCCCAGCCTCTGGCCGATTTTCGCCATTCCTATATTGCTCGAATTAATCAGAATCTCGCACACAGTTAAATCACCGAATCCATTGCGATACTCACCGATTTGTCCGAAACCTCTTCCGGAATAATGTCCCTCTTCGCAGTATATCTTTTCAACCTTATTCACAACTCCAGCATCGAGGGCAATGGCGGTCACAACCGGCTTGATAATACTGCCCGGCTCGAACTCATCGTTTAAAATCCTGTTCAGGCGGTTCCCAGCCTCGGTCGAATGAACATCGGCGGGATCGAAATCCGGCAGTGAAACCATTGCAAGAATCGCTCCGGTCTTCGCTTCGGT
>DAOUVA010000442.1 GCA_030667885.1 Phycisphaerae bacterium | reverse complement strand
CTAAATATGGCCGGATTGGTCATTTTCCAGAGCCATTATTTTTCGTTCAATTTAAGCATCGGCACATTATATTATTAATCTTGAGCCTTTCTTTTTGCCCTAAAGTACTGATAATCGCCCACGGTTTAATACAGGTAAAGGCTGCAAAAAAATGAAGACTTCCTATTTGTTTGACGCTTCCCAAGACTCCGTTTTGAGACGTCAGATATGTTCTCCCATACCTGATGATTTGCCCGGCTTAACCCCGATAACCAAAAATATTGCTGCTAAAAATATTTTCGAAAATATGAATAAAACATGAATATTTTCTGTCTATTTCGGCCATGAACAAATCCCTAAGCCGGCATCAAATACCAATACCCCCCCCTGCCGGTTCGATAACGCCCTTTTCCGGCGATACTATTTTTCTTTGAAGAAAAATAATGCATTTGGGCACCCTTTTTTTACAAATTTTTGTAACAAACAAACGCTTTTAAACGTCTATATATAAGAAGCATAGAGATAGCTCACATCGCTAATTCCAACAACGAAAAATATATGGCGGGGCCAGGGGTAACATTGAGCCGCCGTCTTATAAAACTATAAAATAACCTGTTACTTTTTTGCCGTAAGGTGCCTTATATAAATAGAGATCAAAATGTTCTCTTTATCGCCAAGAACTTATCAGGAAGGGTCTTAAGGATGAGAAAAATAGGAATCCAAAACAAAGCACAAATCAAACAATTATTATATACCGGCAACGTTTTAGGCATCAAAGACGACCAATATCGTTCATTCGGCGGTTTTCAGCTTTGGTGGTACGATAAGCATCTTGATATTTGTGATTGCTGTGAATCTTATTGGTCCGACGTTAGGGAAAGAGTTCATCACTACAGTCTAAACAGGGCAACGAGGATATTATGGCATAACCGCCGCTGTCTATTCCTTCGCAACAAACATCTGCCGGAAGACAAGAAGTTGACGACCATCGGGCATTTTGAAGCCGTGGGGCAATGAAAAAGTACAAGGAAGTTACACCCCCAAAACATTTTGGGGGTGTGAGCTTGTAATCTATCAGTAATCCAATGCCCGATAAATTATCTGAACTCCTGATGCTTGGTTTAGGTTGGGCGCTTGCGACTGATAAATTATTTTACGTTTAAGCCGCGACTCCGCAGATATTCTTTTAATTCACCTATATCGATCATATGGAAATGGAACACCGAAGCTGCAAGAAGAACAGTTGCTCCAGCTTCCACCGCATCGTAGAAATGCTCCAGTTTACCGGCTCCTCCTGAGGCTACGATTGTGGCTGAACAGGCATCGGCCATGGCTTTGATGACAGGAAGGTCAAAACCTGTTTTGGCGCCGTCTCCGGCTTTACTGGTCGGCAATATTACAGGAACTCCAAAACCATCGACTTTCTTGGCCCATTCGATGGCATCGGCACCTGTAGCAGTTCGGCCACCGTCGATATAAACTTCATAGCCGGACGGTAATGATTCGTTCTGGTCCACATCTATTGCGACGGTTACTTTATCGGCGCCAAATTCAGTAACCATCTCCCTGATAACTTCAGGTTTGCGAAAGGCGGCACTACTTGTGGATACTTTATCAGCGCCAGCCTCTAATACCGCAGCCGCGGAAGCAACATCACGAATACCACCTCCTACAGTAAAAGGGATTGTTGTCGCTTCAGCAACCCTACTGACAACATCAAGCATAGTGGCCCGATTCTCGACAGTAGCCGTTATGTCCAGAAGAGCAAGTTCGTCCGCTCCGGCCTGACAATAGGCCTTTGCGCATTCGACGGGATCACCGGCATCACGAATATCCACAAAATGAACGCCTTTAACCACACGGCCATTCTGCATATCCAGACAAGGCATAATACTGATTTGTTTATCCATTCTTAATTCTCCTTTTCGTTATTTTCGGTGATTGCTTATTGCGGAGTCTGTCCCGCTCTTGTTACCTTTTGCATTATATCTTTATTGGAGACCAATACAAGTACTTTAGGTTCCCGACAATATCAGCTTGAACAAAAAACATATTAACTTTATAATTTTAAGCTGGTACAATCGGCTGAAATCGCAATACCGGTATTGAAATCACAGCCAAAACAGGAGGTCGATATGAATCAATGTCACTCATCTGAAATAACACGCAGGGATTTTCTCAAAAGTACGGCCCTGGCCTCGGCAGGTATTAATCTTATTGCCAATACGAGTTTTGCCGCTTCAAAGAGAAAGCAACAGCCCAATATCCTGTACCTGATGACCGACCAACACAGGGGTGATTGCCTGGGATGCGCCGGTAATAAAATCATTAAAACGCCTCACTTAGATTCCATCGCAGAGGACGGAGTCCTTTTCCCGAATGCGTACAGCTCAACGCCAAGCTGTACACCAGCCCGCAGTGCACTTTTAACGGGATTGTCACCATGGCACCACGGGATGATCGGCTACGGACGGGTTGCAGACAAGTATCCATTCGAATTGCCCCAGGCCATTCGAGATGCAGGCTACTATTCGTTCGGTATCGGCAAGATGCACTGGTATCCACAAAGAAAACTTCGCGGCTATCATGACATACTGCTCGATGAGTCTGGCCGGGCGGAAACACCGGGATTTGTCAGTGATTATCGCCTTTGGTTCAAACAGCAGGCACCCGAGCTTAATCCGGATGCAACCGGCATCGGCTGGAACGACTACAGGGCCAAAACATATGCCCTACCGGAACGGCTGCATCCGACGAAGTGGACGGCTGACAGAGCCGTTGATTTCATTGAAAAATATAATCGTTCAAAGCCATTTCTTCTAAAAGTTTCTTTCGCCCGGCCGCACAGCCCATATGATCCGCCGAAGCGATTTATGGATATGTATAGCGAAGATGAAATGCCAGACCCCTACGTTGGTGACTGGGCCGATATGTACACCGAGTACAAAGACCCGCCGAATACGAGCCTCTGGCATGGTGACTTAGGTATTCGGCAGGCTAAAAAATCCCGCCGGGGTTACTACGCTTCGATTACATTCATAGACGAACAGATAGGTCGAATTCTCGAAAGCCTGAAAAAACGTGATATGTATGACAATACTCTTATCATACTTTTCTCCGACCATGGCGATATGCTCGGCGACCATCATCTTTGGCGAAAGACCTATGCCTACGAAGCTTCCGCCAGGATTCCCATGCTGCTGCGCTGGCCCAGGAGAATGGGGATGAACCATCAGCGAGGCAAAAAGCTGCCTCAACCGGTGGAGCTTCGGGACGTACTGCCTACATTTCTCGATGCGGCGGGAGCGCCTATTCCGAATCATCTCGATGGAAAGAGCATGCTCGAACTGGTTCGCGGAAATACGAAAAACTGGCGTCAATTCATCGACCTGGAACATTCGATGTGTTACAACAAAGACCACTGGAACGCACTGACCGACGGCAGGTTCAAGTATATTTACTACGCTTACGACGGCAGGGAACAACTCTTCGATTTGAGAAAAGACCCGGGCGAGCGGAATGACCTGGCGGAAGAATCATCTCATAAAAGCATCTTACTAAAATGGCGACAGCGTATGGTAGAACATCTTTCCGAACGAGGTGAACAGTTTGTTTCCGACGGCAAACTTACCATACGAAAGAAACGTTTCCTGTATTCGCCACATTTTCCTAAAAAAAGCTAAGTATTCGAATAGGTCTTTTGACTTCTGTCGCATTACAAAAATACAGGAAAGAATTGCATTTTTTCTGCTGTTTGTTTAATATTATAGAATGTAAACTCAGCGATATAGTCGAATCAAGTTTACTCGGTCAATAAGCTCAGCCTTTTGAAGGAGGACATTTATGAGCGGCAATAATCAAGCCAAGAAAACAAAACAGCAAAAGATGAAGATATCCCGCCGCGATTTTATGAACAGCGCTTTAGCCGCGGCGGCATTTACTATCG
>DAOUVA010000482.1 GCA_030667885.1 Phycisphaerae bacterium | reverse complement strand
CAATTCCAAGTATCACATGAAAGTAGTACAGTGAAAGGCAAACGCCAGTTAAAAGGATGGCCATTGCCCAAATTTTGTATGATTCTACCTGTCTTTCAGTTTTTTCCCACATCGATGAACCTTTCTACCGTGTACTTTAATCCGATATTTCCCATATGGCCTCACTCAGCTATCCCGACACATCGGGACTATCCTTATTTGCAAAATAATACCAAATCTGTCTTGGAAATTCAACCTTTTGGCTGCTGCTAAAGCGACTTTCGCCTTAAACTGAGCACTGTGATTACGCTTTTTGAAATAGCATCAATATTTGGGATATTCTCAAGAATATCATTTCTTCTTGCCCAGTGAAACATGGCCTTCAAAATATTGAGGTGAATTAATATTTATTTCATTAAGCCTTTGCCATATCCCATAACGATTGGCAATTTGAATAGACAGGCCCGGCCTTGCATTGGCCTCCAGTACTAACGGACCATCTTCGGCATCCAGAAGAACATCCACCCCCACATATTGCAGACCTATTGCCCGGCTAAGCTGGATTGCTGTTTTTAGCACATTTATCCAGTTCGGAATCATAATCCCATTGATAGAAGCTCCAGTATCGGGATGGACATCAAAAAAACGGTCACGCCAACCCCCCCCCCCGTATGTTATTCCTGTTTCGAGGTCTATGCCGACACCTACAGCCCCCTGATGCAGGTTTGCGCGTCCTCTCGATGCCTTTGTAGGCAGACGGAGCATGCCCATTATCGGCGTGGTTTTGTAGAGTACGATTCGGATATCCGGCGTACCGGCAACTGTCAGTTCTTTAAACGCAGGATGAGGTTCGATGAGTTTCTCTATCATTGCATGGTCGGGATGTCCACTGAGCGAGTAAAGCCCGGATAGTATAGTCGAGATGTGATATCTTATCTGTTCCAGAGAAAACAGTTCTCCTTTGGCATTTTGAAATTCATTGCCTTTTCGATTAGCAATAGCCAGAACACCTCGGCCCCCTGAGCCACGTGTTGGTTTGATGACAAAACGTTGTAGGCTGAACAGAAGGTCAATGCTTTTTTTTATATCTCCGAATCGCTGGATTAATGCGTAGGTCTCGGGAGCGGGTATGAGCTGGGATTCACATAACTTTTTCGTTAAAGTTTTGTTGTCAACCATCGCGTAATTTGAACGGGGGTTCAGGGGAAATATGAGATTAATGTTACGAGAGTTTATGCCCATAATTCCGTTTCGCCTGAGCACCGACGGCCAAGACCAAAAAGGGATTTTACCGGGGCGAACCATGCGAACCTCTCAATTAAGGGGTGTTTGTGTTACATCACGAAACCGCCAGATTTCGCTGAGCCGGTATCCTGAATAACGTCCTATGAGTATAAGTATTGCTATATTCAATAAATGTACCTCAGGAAATATAAGGGCTGTCCTGCCGAACCAATCCACTTTCATCACCAGAAAGCAGGATGCTGCCACAAAAATAGTTATAGCAAATATTTTTAAGGCGTTCGGCAGACCATCTTCTTCGGCTATGATGTTGAATCGTTCGATCATCATTGTCAATATAACGATTGGCAGTACCACTGCGCTGGCGCTTGGCGTCAGACTCAGGTAGTCCAGAACCGCTACTGCCAGAACCATGCACAAGACGGCTAGGGTAAGGATGATACTTAGCCGGGCCACCATAAGAAGCTGCAGTTTATTCAGGATTATTCTTACAAGTATACCGACGCACAGGACAATAACAAACACAATGGTGCCCGTGTGCCAGTCGGCATGGATGAAGCTCAGCGCAATCAGGCCGGGTGTGAAGGTGCCAACGGTTTGTATGCCGATTATATTGCGAAAGATTGTAGTGATAAGTGCTGCTAACGGCAAAAGAAGTATCAGGGACACTATTTCCTGCATACTCGGAGGTAATCGGGTCAAATCGAAAATGTTCCATAATCGCCTCTCTTGTGAAGAAACCAAAGAAGGAGGAGGCAGCAGTCGCCTTATAGAAAATCTGGATTGATAGCCGAGGGCTTTGATCCCCCTGACGATGTCGATGCTGTCACGACTGACGGGCAGAAAAGTAATTGGCAGTTGGACGGAATAACCGTTCTCGGGATCATAAGCCTGCCAGTTTTTTTGAGCAAAGACTTCGACCCAATAATGCACCAGGGCCTGCTGATTATTTTCAAGAATGAAACCGGCCACCAATCGTGCCGGTATTTTGGATGCCCCGCAGAGGGCTGCCATTGCCCGGGCGCGGCCAAGGGTGCTACCAACATTATACTCCAGTGTGTTGGAAGCATCTGAAAAAGTGTCTTTTTGGCCTTTAGTGATATTTTCCGCACAATAATCGAAGATATGGTTTAAGAGTTCGGTTTTCGTTATTTTCTGATTGGAAAGTTGCTTCAAAATATTAGAGAGCTCTGGGCCTGTTGTTTGGATATCTTTTTCATTTCGCAGGTAGTAAGCCCTGTCATTAGCTGATATTTTTTCTTCGGCGGCAGGTATCTTTGATTGCTGGTCGGGCCTGAGATGTATATCAAACTGGGCTAAGAACCGGCCTCGTTCATGGCCGAGCATTGATACGGCCGATGCTCCGCGCCCTTTGGTTCTTTTGTTCCTTAGTAAATCCACCAAAATCCCTTCATGTGAAAAAGTTTCACGCCAGAGTCGGCTCTGTGGCGTGCTGTCCGGAATGGCGATTTGGATTTTATCTCCTTTTGTGAAGGAAAAACTGATATCGTATGTCAGACGCCATCCTCTGGTACCATGGGCCCAAACCGGTTTCCAGGTATATTTTACCCGCAGCCATACACACAAAAGACACACCACTGTAAGTATTACTGCTGCCAGTATTGCTGCGCGATTACGGTTAAACATTTACTTTCTCGGAAATTTTAAAATTGCGTTCCAGCGGTTACTTCTTTTTTTATAAATTGGAGAGTAAAAACCGCCTCTTTTTCCTCTTTTTCGGGAAAATAAATTATGTAGAGGAATCGTTTAAAAGAATCAACAAAAAACACGGCTCGGACCGTGGTGTCGTCCGATTTTTTCAGGCCGGCATATTGTGAGGGCTCAAAACCCTTCGCCATTGGAATTCTAAAAAAGTATATGGGTGCTACCCGGCGGATTTCTTTGTCCTTGATTCTTTTTAGAATGCCTGCGGCTTCACTGCCGGGAAACATGCGAAGGAAATACTTTTCAGTTCTTGATGTAGGTGAACGCTTATTTG
>DAOUVA010000313.1 GCA_030667885.1 Phycisphaerae bacterium | reverse complement strand
GTCAGATTGCCATCTGGCCAGCGGATAAAACACGGTACCCGATGACCACCTTCATACTCGGAGCCTTTCTTGCCGCGCATTCCTCCTGCGTAGCTTCCCGAGGTCCCGTTGTCGGTCATAAAGATGAGTATAGTGTTCTCCTGGAGGCCAAGCTCTTTGAGGCGGCGTATAAGTCGGCCCATATTCTCGTCGATGTTGGTAATCATACCGTAAAAATTGGCCTGATTTTTCTCGACGCCTTTATCCCTGTATGGCTTGCTGTATTTGTCGGCGACATTGTACGGCCCGTGCGGAGCATTGGTCGGTATGTAACAGAAGAACGGGCGGGCCTTATTGGCTTCGATGAATTTCATTGCTCCATCAAACCATATATCGGTGCAGTAGCCATCAAATTTTTCCGGCCTGCCGTTATGGAAGTATGTGTCATCAAAGTAGTCATTGCCCCAATAGTCGGGCCCCTGTCCAACTCCGCCGCCGCCATGTATCAATACCTCACTGAATCCCCTGTCCTGCGGCCGGAACGGGTAGTTGTCACCCAAATGCCATTTGCCGAATATAGCTGTGCGATAACTGCCCGCCGAGAAAACATCGGCAATAGTCACCTCATCTTTGCGTAAAAGTGACCGGCCCATAATGGTGTGCCATACCCCAGTCCGGTTGCAGTAATGTCCCGTCATCAGCGACGCACGGGTGGGCGCACAGGTCGGGCCAACATGAAAGTCGGTCAGCCGGATGCTCTGCGTATATAGTTCGTCCAGATTAGGCGTCTGAATAACAGGGTTGCCGTAACAACCCAAATCGCCATAACCCTGGTCGTCGGTCATTACTAAAACGACGTTCGGACGTTTTCCTTCGGCCGCGGTTGCCTGACCCATACCACCACAGCCCGGCAATATCGATAATGTTCCTGTCGAAGCTGCTACGAAACCGATAGTTTTAAGGAACTGCCTTCTCGATTGATTGCCCATTCCTTTTTCTCCGTGTCATCCGTTATTTTCCGCAGGCCCAATAGAAAGCTGTGTAAAATCACCCGGCTTACACTGCTCTATCAGAACATTAACATCGTCAATGGTAACAGCCTTAATCGCACTGATGTCATCTTCGACGGTACAGTACTTCTCCAGATACAGCCAGTTCGAACCGAGGTCGCCCAGCCGTCCCATCGGAAGCTCATTTTTAATAACTAACGAGCTTAATACCTTGTTCTTTGCCTTCCTTAATTCATCTTCTGTAATGCCGTCCCGGGACAAACTTTGGAAAATACCGCTGACGGTATCGAGCACTTTGGCAACATTGCCGGCGCTGCAGCGGATATAACTGTAAAAAGCCCCCGTGCCGTCCATCGGCTCAAACTGCATTGATGCCGCTTCGGCTAATGCCTTGTCAACCAGCTCCCAGAAAAACCTCGACCCAACATTATCACCGACGATTACGCCTAACAGAGAAGCGGCAAACCTCCTCGGATCCTGAGCGGACAGGCCGGAACTAATCAGGCATATATGCTCACGAGCCAAGTTTGATTTTTCAGTTCTCTTTATCTTTTTGCTGCCGTCATAGTGCTCCAGCTTTCTTTCGACAACCTGCCGCTGCCACTTGCTGCAGGAATTTTCTGCAACCGAACAAATTTTCTCCCAGTCAAAATTGCCCGCACAGGCCAACACCATATTGTTCGGTGAATACCGCCGGGTGAAATAGTCCCGCATCTGCTGAGATTTCAGATTATCTATACTTTCCTCGGTGCCCAGAACACTATTGCCGCATGGATGACCGTCGAAGTGCAGGCTTCTGCATTGGTCCATAACGTCAAAGCTCGGCATGTCCTTATACATTGCGATTTCTTCTTTGATTACATTTTTTTCGATATTGAAATCATCATCCCTCAGCGCCGGCCTCATCAACTCTATCCACAGCCCCGCAACATCAAGCAGATATTCCGGAAGGACAGCGGCATAATAGACAGTATATTCCTCACTGGTTCCGGCGTTGAATTGCGCCCCCGTCCTGTCGAAGGCCTCATTAACTTGAAGGGCACTTAACTTATCAGTCCCTTTAAACAGCATGTGTTCGAGGAAATGCGATACCCCGTTTATCTGTTCGTTCTCATCACGGGAGCCGGTTTTGACGAAAAAACCCACCGCCGCCGATTTAGCGGATTTGTTAATTTCGCCGATTATATTCAAACCATTAGCCAATTGTTCTTTTTTGAATTCCATCCATTGTCCTACTTAACAGTCACCTGCTTCGGGCCTATTGTCACAACCGTAAAATCTTTGAATTTATTGTTTCTCAAAAAACCTAAAACCGAATCAACACTGGTTTCCTCGATTTTCTCCTTAATTTCATCCAGGCTTCGAACTCTGCCCAACATATAGTAATCGCCTGCAATTGCGCCGGCCCGACTGCTGGACGATTCACTGCTTAAAATCAGCGAGCTTTGAAGTCCGACTTTGGCCCTCTGGATTTCCTCTTCGCTGATTCCATCGCCTAATTCATTAAACTGCTGGATTATCACATCGAGAGTTTCCTGGGCTTTATCCGGCGTAGTGCCGGCATAGCACATTATGCCGGCCGCTTCTTTAAGGCAATGATACCGTGCTCCTATTGCATAGCAAAGGCCCCGCTCTTCTCTAACCTTAGTAAATAATCTGGCGCTCATACCGCCCGATAGAACCGATACCGCTACTCTGGCATTATAATAGTCCTCATCCGTCGGTTTAACCGTCTCGGTCATCAGGCCGATATGCACCTGGGCACCGTCATTATCTAAATGTGTGTATTTGCCTGCTTTTGAACCTATCGTTACCTGCCCGGCGTTTTCCTGCCGCTCGGTTTCAAACAGTTTTTCTATTTGCCGGCAAATCGCGTCAAAATCGTATTTACCCGCAACCGCAAATATCGTCTGTGAAAGGTTGAAATTGTCATTTATAATCTGCTTTGTCTTTTCAGCCGTCAAAGCCTTTAATTCCGCAATATCTCCGACAGAACTGCGCCCCAAAGGGTTCGGATAAAACTGCTCCCGCAGCTTGAGCATAACCTTTTGCCGCGGTTCATCGTCCAAAGACAATACCCCATCAACTGCCAACTGCCTCGCCAATTCGAACTGGTCGTCCTCGAGGCTGGGTTTAAGTATAATGTCCGCATACAAATCCAGGGTCTGAGCCAGGTTGCCTGCTTCCAGTGCCGCCCCGACGGTTATATGCGAGCTTCCAACCGAACGGCCGCGAGCCAGGCCAAGGCCGTCGAGTGCGTCACCAAGCTGGCGGCTGTTTCTATCGCCGGCTCCTCTAAAAATCCATTCGGCAATAACACCTCCTGCCCCGCAGCAGCCATCCGGCAGCAATGCCGCCCCGGCCGGCAGCATAAAATCAAACGCCACCGAAGCAACCGCCTCCATCGGCTCACCAAGAAGTACCATTCCGTTCTTTAAAACGTGCTTATCAAATTTTTCTGTCATTGGTCGATTCTTTTCAATATTCAAGGAATTCTGCAAAACGAGGCCGGATTGTACCAGTAAACAGATAATTGTTCAACCGCGAAATTAAAAGCACTGATTCCGCCCCAAAAGCGCATATAAAAGACCGAGCCAATCCGGCCCGGCCTTGGAGAAAACTGTTTAAAACAAATCAAGCTTGAAGCGTTGATCAATATTATTTTGATGCTCTTTTCACAATCTCCTCAAAATCCACTTCCCAAATGGCTGTCTCGGGACGAATTTTGACCATTCCTTCGAAAGTATAGGAAATCCACTTTCCATCAGGAGACCAGGACACCCCATCGTATAAGTCGATTGAGCCACCGCCGTTATTAGCGGCAAGCCCAGTGACATTACCTCCTTGGGCAGGAACGATGAGTATCTGACACTTCGGATCACCTGCACTCTTCCAGCCAACAAGGCCGAGGTCTCGCCCGTCAGGAGACCAACGGATACCATAGGCTTGATCCATGGGTTGTTCATTCAGATCAAGAACCTGCCGGGCTTTGCCGTCAGGGACGGAAATAGCTGAGATCTGCCCTTCGTCACGGGAGAAGGGCATTCCCTGCTTTCCATACCCGGCTGTTCGGGAGAGCAGTGCAATCTCTTGACTGTCAGGAGACCATGCGTAGGTGTACTTGCGAGGATATCCAGTCACAGAAACAGTGCCAGTCAAAGGGATATCCAGTATTTTTGTTGTTTTGTCGCCAGAGACAGAGATTACCCTCAGAGCTTGTTCCTTTTTCTCCGAATGATAAGAATGATAAACAATCATCTTCCCATCAGGTGACCACTTTGGCACGCCTTCCTTTTCCAAAGTTTTTGTGATCTGGATTGGTTCATCTCCATTAGAAAAGGCTATCCAGAGATCCCACTTATGTATCACTGCGAGTTTGTTCCCATCTGGTGACCATGAGAATGAATCAGTGAATCCATAGCGAGGGTCTCTGACTAATCCACTGAATGCCATGACAGCAGCACTAGTGTTCCGAGCATCCTCCAGTGAGACCGGAGCCACATAGAGAGTATCTGTATTGTCGCTTTGTCTGACAGAAAAGAGAAGCTTCTTGCAATCAGACGACAAAGAGCGAACATCGGGTTTGCCAGAAACCGATACATTCAGTTCCAATGGAAAAGGATCACCGCCTGCGAGAGGGATTATCCAAAGGACCGGTTCGCCATCTTTGGTTTCCCCATATGCAACAATCATCCTGCTATCGGGAGACCAGAACCGGTTATAAGGCCAAAGGGTAAGATTTTTCCCCAGTTCAATGGACGGGCCCCCGGATGCCGAGACGACTTTGAGAGCCGCTCTGTAATCGTAGGAACTGCGGCAAAAGAGCATCTTCTTGCCATCAGGTGACCAGGAAAAAAACTCCCCGACTCCCTCAGGCGGTATTATATCAAAAACACGCTCGTCGGCTATATTGAAAAACTGCAGCTTTTTGCCCAACATATAAACAAGCCACTTGCTGTCAGGTGACCAGGACCAGAAAAGGAGACGACCTTGCTCAATGCTGATTTTCCTAGGCGTTCCACCCTCAGCGGGGACCAGATAGGTTTCGCGTATCGGGAAGTTTTCGCCTCTCCTTTTGTAGGCGATGGTTTTGCCATCGGGAGACCATATCGGGTCCCTGCCGGCATCCGTGATCCGGGTGAGCACACCATCTCTGACCGAGAGAGTCCAGATACCAAGATATTTTCCGATGTTCTCTTCGTCGCTTCTCCTGAAAACAATCCTCTCCGAATCAGGTGACCAACTAGGATGTACCCAACCCGTATATCGCCCATATGTGCCACCATCGAGGAATTTTTTTGCAGGGCTTGTCGGTCGCGCCGTTTCGGGCGCAACAGAAACTACACAGATAGCACCTTCTGAGCAAAAGGCAACTTTTTTACCGTCTGGCGACCAAGAGCAATGATTTGCTGATATGTCCACTAAATCAAACGGGGCACTGCCGTCCAATGGAACGACAAACTTTCCGTAGAGCAGGAACTTGCCGTTTGGCGAGAGACTGGCTCCAGGAGAATAATAGGCGATGACATCACTTTTGCCTGCAAGAGTTTTAGTTTTGGTATATTTCACGCCGGTTTCCGGTTCAATTACAATTCCCTTATCCAATGCATCGTTCATTATTTTTCTTATTTTTTCATTCTCCTTTGCCTTTTCAACTCGATCTACCATCAGCTTTGTTACTGGCACAATGGCACTTTCCGGATACTGTTCGATAAGCTTTGCAAATGTTGCTTGTGCGGCATCAAACAGGCCCGCCCTGAAGTGAGATTGCCCGATCCAATACTGAGCATTCTGGGCGATCTTGCTGTTCGTTGACAGGCTTATTACTTTATTGTATTCG
>DAOUVA010000467.1 GCA_030667885.1 Phycisphaerae bacterium | reverse complement strand
TTTCTTAGTTCTTGTCGGCGGTGCCCGATCACATCGGATTTCTCTCTTCACTGTGCAGTAAAATTTCAAAAAAAGTTGAAAAATTCGGGTTTTATCTGGACAGAACCTAATTTTAACCGTAATTTATCGGACGTTAGAGGGGGTGGTGAGTTGAGCTTAACGAAAGCATGAATGATTAATTTGCCATCTTCGGTATGTCATGCTTTCGAGGCGGATAAGGATTATTTGTTCATATTGCAAAGGAGGCAAATAATTAAACAGTTCAAATTGTTCCACACATTGCTCATATCGATTATGGCCGTTTTTATGATAAGTGATTCGTACTTATCTGCCGCTGAGACATTTTGGTATGATTTCGACGGCAGCAGCCTGGACCCGGATCAAATCCGCGGACAGGACCTTTATCCCGACATCCTTATAGACGAAACTTCCTTCGCCATACCGGATGAGCCGCTAATGCTGCGCACGAATTTCTGGGCATCGACCTCTGACTGGCCTCTCGTGTGGGACAGCAGCATGCAGCCCGCTTCCAATTCGGCTGACGATATCGTTTGCTACTATGATGTTGACTATATTGGCGCTATGCGAATCCCGGCACCCGCAAGCGTAGTGCTGGTTGCTCTTGGTTTGCTTTCATTGCGCTATACAAGGCGGTTCAGATATTAATTCAATTTAGCTTCATGATGTTGAGATGTCCCCATACCGGATGAGGGCTTGCCGGCGCGATCTTATTGGAGACAAAACAAAACCGGGACCTTCTGTCTATAGGAAGATCCCGGTTTTTAGTACGTTGGTTTGTCCGATTTCTTAGTCGGCAAGCTCCCGTACCCAGATATTGCGATATCTCACCGGATTGCCGTGGTCCTGCAGCGAGATTGGCCCTTTGTCGCCATGCGGCTTGAAGTCGGATATAGCATGTGGGCCATCCCAACCGGTACCTCCCTGTAGTTCGAAATAGTCATGGACGAGCACGCCGTTATGAAATACGATGAATGTTGGCTTCCTGTCGATCTTATTACCTTTGAAAGTCGGTCTGTGGAAAATGATATCATACGATTGCCACTCGCCCGGCTTTCGGCAGGCGTTGACCAGAGGAACGGCCCTGCCGTAGAGCGCAACACACTGGCCGTCCGGATAGGTCTTGTTGTCATAGGAATCAAGAACCTGTACCTCGTATTCTCCCATCAGGAACACGCCGCTGTTGCCTCTTCCCTGGCTGGAACCTCTAACCCTTGCCGGTGTTGCAAACTCAACGTGCAACTGACACGAACCGAACTGGCGCTTGCTTTGGATATATCCCGAGCCTTTGACGGACTCCATATAACCGTTCCCCAGAACCCATTTCGACGGATTGCCCTTCGTGTTGGTCCATTCCGACAGGTCGGTTCCATCGAATAAAACTATTGCGTCGGAAGGGGCTTTGCCCGGTTCACCCGGCGTGCTCTCTGTACCTGGCTCGATCACGGCCGGCGCAGGCCGATTAATATCGTGAATAAGCCACCGGCCGGTGTCAGTCTCCACGTACTGTCTCTTCTCGCCCTCTTTAGCCGCTTGCTGGGTCGCACATCCGGCGAAAATCGCAAGTAAGCAAATAGCAACACATAGCAGAATTGTCCTCATTGTAATTACTCCTTTCTTAAATTTTGAATTTCCGGCAATTCCCCCGCCTTGCGGCAAGGCCGGAGGGCTTTGATTAGGGAATTATATATCGATAGAACAGAAGCGCCAAGGATATGTTTTCGGTGGACCCATTCGTTTTCGGTGACTTCAGCAGCAGAATGTATCAAAACGGGCTATTTATTGCCGGAAGTGCTGCAACCTGGCTCAACAAGCAAAGCTGCCAATGGCCTTTGAGTTGAAATGCAAACAAAAAACCCCTACCCCCACTACCACAATAGCAGTGATAGAGCGGGTAGGGATTTAGAAAAACTGCAAGTACGCAGTTCGAAGCCCTTCCCTTAACGAACTTGCATTTTAATAATGCTCTTACAGTGTTCTGCGCCTTCTTAGCCAACTAACGAGGCTTACACCAATGCTACCGAGGATAACGGCACCGGGAGCCGGTATGACATCGACGGAAAGCTCGGAGTAGTTTATGGCAAAGCCTTCACCGACGGTGTCCAAGTAGGTCAATGTCACGGTGTCAGAGCCGGTCAGCAAGCCGGTCGGAATGGCGAAGGACAGAAGCTTGAAAGTCTGGCTGTCGGCGGATGGATAGACGCCGATTTGTCCCACGCTGGTTCCGTTGAAAGACACATCCCACGGCCCCCTATTGTCCGACATGCCTGACTCGTTGATCCAAAGCGTCGCGCTCGAAGGCGTTGCGGGCAGGCTGTAGGAATGCGTGTAAACGATGGGTGAGCTGAGCGGCCCTCCCGGTGTCTGCTCAAATTCCCAAATGTCGGTAAATAGCGGGTCACCCACTCCACGATAGTCGCCGCCGAAGCTCCCACCGTAGCCGGTCCATGTTCCAGACACCGGAACCGGTGGGGCCCCACCGGGCAGGCCGAAGCCATCCTTATCGCCGACAAGATCGACAACCGTTATCGCGGCAAAAGCCGGTCCAGCCGCGACAAACACTAATATTATTGTTGCTATGAGTTTCTTCATCTCATTTCTCCTCCAACTTAGTAGTATCCATACAAAAAATAAGTTTTTGACAAAAGTCAAACTAATCTACCTAATCTACAACTTTATGGATCTTGCACATTGACCCTCTCGTTGTAAATAAGTAAGGTCGCCCATCAGGCAAGGAAAGATGCATGTGAAAAACACATGATATGTCTCACACCACTCCTTCGTTTCATACCGTATTACCTTACTCCAAATATTATCCCATTACCTGATAACACATCAGGCATTTGCCCAGGAACTATGGATTTGTAATACGCCGTGAAGCTACAATACGCAGAGATTTAAATGCTTCACTTACCTATTTATACCAGACTGCCGTTTTGCTGTCAAGGGAATTTTTCTATATTTCCAAATGATTCGCACATTTTGTCAGCAAAATCTCGAAATTACGGCATAAAAAAGCCTTTCCGGCAAATTTTTTAGGCATTTTCCTGGACAAAAGAGTCAGGATTAAGGCTTTGAGTAAATGTACGAACAAGAAAGGCCCTGCTAAGAGGAGCAAGGATAACTGGAGAGACCAAGAACTCAAAGGGCTGCAAGTATCAAACTCGCAGCCCTGTTAAATCTTCGACTGGAATATGCTTTACAGCGTTTTGCGTCTGCGCAGCCAGCCGACAAGGCCTGCACCAATGCTGCATAATAAAATAGCGCCGGGTGCCGGAACTGCCGAAACAGGATTAATGGTCAAATTATCCACTGAAAACCGACTGGCAACCTGATTGTTGAAACCAATAGCTGCTCGGCTAACCGATGTCCCGCTATACGTGAACTGCCCTTCTGACCAAAGCACCAGAGGCGACGTATTGCCTGAGTAAGCGCCGATAAGCTGATATGATGGAT
>DAOUVA010000360.1 GCA_030667885.1 Phycisphaerae bacterium | reverse complement strand
GGTGGCTAACCTTTGACCAGGCTGGATTGTCCAGCTGATTCACAACAGCTTACCTTGGCACACTCTCCATATTGTCACTATTTTGCACGAAATCCGGCCTTCTTTTTCACTTGATTTAGACCCTCAAAACCACGATAGATTGAGTTATGAGAAAAGTATGGATCTACAAAAGAAGAAGGATAAGAGGCTGGTGGGTAGGCTGGTACGAAAGCGGCAAACGCAAAGCAAAGGGCTTACCAAGTAAAGCTCTGGCCGAACATTATCGCCAGATAAAATACACTCAATTGAACTCTGATGTATTTACAGGGACCGTCATAGTAAATTGGCAGCAGATGGTAGAAGAATACAGACATGGCAAACAAGTAGCTGGTTATGCCGAAGCTTCACTTTATGAAGTAGCACTCACGCTGCGTCACTTTGAACGATTGGTAGGAAGATGCAATTCAAAGCAGCTCACACAAAATACAATCGACAAGTACATACTTGAAAGAGGCAAAGAAGTAATACGTTCAACGGTCAATAAAGACATCAGAAACCTGAAAGCGTTTAACAATTGGTGCAGGGAAAACAGATACGTCAATGGAGAAATAAAAATCCGGGAATTGAAGGAAGATGAGAGGCCTGTCATATCCTTAAGTAACACTCAGATAAAGAAATTGCTGTCAACTTCTAAACCATATAAAACACTGTGGATGAGAATTCTGTTGGCTTTAGGCACAGGCCTCAGACTCGGTGATATTGAGACATGGAGGGTCTCAGATATTGACTTTGAAAACAGCTATGTCACTACAAGGAGCAAAAAGACCAGGAAGAGTATGGGTTCACGTCCTGTGCCGGTTCCTATCATGATTGAGCTAAAGAAATATGTTTCCGGATTGGATGCTGGACAAGAAAATATATTTAATGATAATTTCAGCAGGTACAGATGGGTCAAGATACGTCAGAAACTTGGATTGGATGATTTCAAATTTCATGATTTACGAAAAACCTTTGGTTCTGTGCTTGCTCAGAACGGTGTATCCACAGCTGTTACGCAGAAGTTATTGGAGCATTCTTCACCAGATCTGACAAACAAGGTATATATTAATTTCGATCCTGTCCTGCGGCATGCCGTGGATCAAATACCGGCTGGTGACTGGCTGTAATCTCAGCATCACTGTCGGGAGACCCGTGCAGTCCAAAGACTTCACGGCCATGTTGATTTAACGATGGCAACATGATACGTACAGGATGTTTCTGAACAAACCGATAGAGTGATTGAGAACAGTAAGAAGTATGTGATTCAGGGATAAACTTGAATTTGTTATAAGGCTTTAGCGAAGACAACTGAGCAAGATAATTTTTGTGTTTTGAGTTTTCTTTGGTCTTCTATATATACTGTGATCCAATCAAACCGTGGGATGTAACACAAGACAATGCTGGTGGTTTTACCCATAAACCATTCTGGAGGATAGCCCATTTTCATTATTATGAATATTTCTCCCCATGCAATACCAGATTGTGTTTACTCAGGGACCGATTCTTTTGCAAGTACTGCCGATTTGACGACTCCGACCTTTCGGTAAACGTCTTCAGGGGGGCGCCTTACACTATCGACAGTTAGCAAATCACGTTCGATCGAGATACCAAAGAGCTGCTCGTTGGTCTCAAGATACGGCCGGATGAGCTGCCAGTCGCTCTCGGTAAGCTTAGTGAAATGACCACCATTTAATTGGTCTTTTACCAGCTTGTTGTGTGGATCTCTTATGTAAATAGCACCGCCGGAGGCAAGAGAAAAGAGATTTGAGCCGGGATAGGGTGACGACTGTGAAACGACACGGCTTTTGTTATCAAACTCTATTCCATTTACGATGACAAAACCACCGCCATTGAGCGGATCGCCTGCCATAAAGGATTCGGCGAGGAAGTCAAGACACGTTCCGTTTATAACCACACGGGGCCGGCCAACTGCGTTGATGAGGGGACGTCCTGCAGCATTTCCGAGGACATAGACTTCACCGCCTTTTGCACCATACATGAAAGCCTGTCCGACATCACCATAGATAACCAGACGGCCTGTTTTCATTATCTGACCGAGTTGGTCCTGAGCGTTGTCGTGGATGTAGATTTCCATCCCATCTATTCCGGAGGAAACATAATCACCCGAAGAGCCGAAAACATCGATTCGAACACCGGATGTCTCGGGGCCAAAACCACAACCTGTAAAACGCTGACCCACAAGCCCATATACAATGAAACGTTTCCAGCCAAGCTCATAAGCTTTTACTAATAATTTTGCGTCGCATTCTTCGCCTTCCGGAGGGAAGCCGCGGGCGTTAACTATCAGGGTAGATTCTTTTTCCTGCGGAGCCCTGATATTGTCGCGTGTATCCCAGTTGATGCCTCTGGCATGCGCCGAACTGTTTTTGGTTATCGAAGGAACTGATTTGAGTATTGAATCAATGGCTCGGCGTATTATCTGCAGGACGACCGATCGTTTCATTTTGCCGCAATTGTATCGCCGGTCATTCAGAAGCGAAAGAATCTCAAGGGCCCAGTTGAACTGCAAACAACCCTGGGATGCTATTTCTTCGAGCTGAGAGGTTATGCACCGAAGTGAGTTGAAATCCAGGCCGGCTATTCGCCTCGACAAGTCCGTGAAAAGACCGTTTGCATTGTTCAGCCTCACGGAAATTTCTATCTCCTCGGCAAGGTCGGCGGGCATTCTCTCGGTATCCGGCTCGGAGCCGAAATTTACAGCCCAATCTCCTGGGGGACAGGTGATGGGTTTTCCAAACTTGTCGGCACAGGAGAGCGCAGCATTTTTGCTGCCGGCGTTTTCGATGGTGAAGGAAAATGCACCTCCGTCGGTGTGGCTGCCGCCGCGTGCGTTCCAGTAGCGGTCGGCAACGGGACGAAAGCGAGGGTCTTCCGAACTAAGGGAATGCAGCGTCGCATCGATGGCCTGTTTTTCAGAACATATCAGGCCAATGCTAACGTCACCTTCCTGAAGAGCGAAGACCTGAGGCCTTAGCATAGCTGTATCGGTTATGCCGAGCAACTGTAGTTTGTCTTCATCGGGATTGCTTCGGGCAATGATAAAGAACCACGGGCCATCCGGCGAGGCGTGCATGTGTGTGGCCTGGATGGCACGGTAGATTTTTTTCTTTTCTTCGGGAAGATTGGCAAAGTCCAGCTCCATAGTCGGGGCAAGGGCTTCGATGACATATTCAATCGGGTATCGCCAGACGCGGTGCCAGAGATCGAAAAGCAATACCGACACTTCGGTATCGGTCAGGAAAAGCGGCATTATGTTGTGTTGGCGGAGATATTGTGAGATACTGTAGTAATTCGCGAAGTCGCCATTGTGCACAAGGGCTTCGTTCATGCCGATGAAAGGATGGGCGCCGGCGGGATGCCAGACTCTGCCCTTCGTCGGATATCGCTGGTGGGCAATCCAGATATTGGACTTCAAATCTTCAAGCCCATAATACTGCACGACCTGTTCGGCGTAACCTACAATCTTGAAAATCATAAGGTTTCGTGCATGACTGAGGACGAAAGCGCGTTTCTCGCCGAGTGCCGCGTAGAACTTCGTGTTGAAATTAAAACTGTTCTGATAGATGAATTCGTCTTCGACAATCCTTGAGGGGGCCTTGTCGAGGTTGTTTTCTTCGGCAAAGCGATTGAGCTTGTCATCCTTTACACGGACAAAGTACCTCACGATGTCGGGGGGAGGGACATCAAGACCTACTTCGCGATGGTCATCAACATGTGAGAGCTTTTCCATGTGGTCGATGCTAAGGTTTTCTGTTATGAATTGTTCTGCTTCAGAGGCGGCGTTCGAGTCGAGCAGAGCGATCTGGAGGATGTAATCGTCACGTAATGTTTTGGCATCGACGCCGAGTTGCTCCGGCACAAGACCCGCCGCAGCGATGCCTCCGCCTTTTCCGTTGCCCCGGTTTCGCATCTGGAAAGAAGGTTCAAATATATGACGTCCGCTAACTGGAATGCTCGATGCGAAACCTACGACACCGCAGCCTCCTTCCTGGACCATATCCTCATCGGAAAAGTCCTGCGGATTCAAGCCTGATATATTTTTTTTTCTTGAAGAAAGAATATTCTTTGCAAATCTGTTCATATTGTATTCTCACGTTTTATACTTTTAACCCTGCAGGCTATCGTCCTGTCGTCTCGGGCCTGTTATCGTAGTCGAGGTGGGCGAGCAGGTCGGAGCGGCCTACCAATTGCTTTGTACTTTTCAATCCAAGTCGCCAGCAAATGTACTGAAGCTGTTTCGACCATGAGTGAAAAATGTTAATGAGTCTCTGTGTTGACCAGTCCAAAGAGAACATTTCGGAAAGCTCCGGGTCAGTGGTAGCGATACCCCTCGGACAGCCCCTGCCGCTTTCGCAGGCACCGCACCTTATACATTCGAGTGCGACAACTTCGGCCGTTCCAATCACGACTCCGTCCGCGCCAAGGGCGATGGCCTTGGCGACATCCCACGCAGTTCGTACACCACCTGAAGCAATCAGAGTAATTTTGTCTCGTATGCCCTCGTTCTTTAGGAAAGTGTGCACCTTGCCGACAGCGTGTTCGATGGGCATGGCGATGTTTTTCTTGGCTATATCCGGAGCGGCGCCTGTTCCGCCGTAACCTCCATCAAGATGGATTATGTGGGCGCCTGCAAAATAGCTTCCGACAGCGACCATGTCAACATCACTGGCGCCGGAGACCTTTACAGAAACCAGGGCCTTCGGATTGACCTCCTTTATCCAGTCCACGTGTTTTTTGTGGTCCTCGATGGAATACACCGAATGGAAAGGAAACGGTGAAAACAGCGGGGTTCCCTGAACAGCTTCCCGCATCCTGGCAACAACAGGGGTATTCTTGTCACCGAGCAGGTGACCGCCAAGGCCGGGCTTAGCTCCCTGGGCGTATTTGAATTCGACGATTCGTACTCGGCGGATTGTTTCTTCGCTTACACCGAAGAGTCCTGTTGCCACCTGGGTAATGACGTTGTCATCGTATTCTTTCAGTTCTTCGGGGTAGCCTCCTTCACCCGTACAGGTAAACGAATTAAAGGCCTTGTAAGCCTTCGCCCTTGAGAGCATGGTTGCAAGACTGATAGAGCCGTAGCTCATACCGCCGCCATAGAACGGG
>DAOUVA010000488.1 GCA_030667885.1 Phycisphaerae bacterium | reverse complement strand
AATAATGTTTTGGACTTGTTGCAATGCTGCTCTCAAAGCTTTATCGTCGTAAGCCCCCCAAAGCCAACTTTCTCTGAGGTCTTTGAGATAACATTTTATTCGCTTGATTTCTGGATCTTCTGTGGCTTGAAGAAAGTATCGATGAATTGCCGGACTCTGACGGTGTGCTTTGTGTGGAGTTTGCTTTTTGTTTGTCATTTAGCCAACCTTTTCTGGACAGCCGGCAACGATGGAGGTTGGCACAACCACCGCCGCCCGACTGCCCTGGTAATCTTAACTTGTATTTGTTATTGTATCTACGGGCCTCTTGGTTTCAATTATTTTTTTATCATCCCTTGATGTTTTGGTATAGCCTTATCGTTTTTTTGTTCTCCACACTCTAACTCTTTCATAAGTTTTTGATATTCGACTTCTGCTTTCAATTCCTTTTCCGCGCTCATTTTTTGGCGATACTTTAACTGGCGGGTTTTTAAATATAGCTCTATAACCGCTCGAATCACTGGGGCCTGTGTCGGGTCCACAATTTTGACTGGTTTAACTATTTTCTGCTGGCATCCGGCAAGAACCAAAAGCAAACAGAGAATCATTCTCAGGATAGCCGCTTTTAACTCTGTCGATAGCCCCGGCCATTTCTTAATGACGGCTTGCAAATCCGGGTCAAAATTGTTATCATAAAACCTGTTTAAAACAAGTTCATTAGATTTATTTGAATTATGTGCATTATTCGGCTTAAAATGCGGCTTTTCGGTCGTGGTATTCGTTTCACGATAACGGGCCAACAGATATGCCCCAAATGCTCAAGCTCTATCACGAAGTCGGTTTTGACGGCCCGATACGTCCGGACCATGCACCCACTTTGGCTGCTGAGAGCAACGAAAATCCCGGTTATGCGATGCAGGGTAAAATCTTTGCGATTGGTTATATGAAAGGTATAGTACAGGCGTTAAACATACCGATAATGTAAACTTCCTTACAGAAAGACTCGTATTGTAAGATGATCGAACTTAAATTCACTCAATCATTGAAGAATACTTACATTTTTATTGGCATTTTCTTTTTTTTCCTTCAGTTTCTATGTGTCATTTCCTATGCGGATATGCAAAGTGATTTTACCGACCCTCCCGTGAAATTCCTGCCCAGACCTTTGTGGTTCTGGAACAATACTGAGGTAACTGTTGAAGTCATTCATGAACAGATGGAGAAATCGAGAAATCTCAGTAAATACGGTGGATTCGGGATACTTCCTTTCGGTAAAGAATTTTCTCCGGATTATCTTACAGAAGAATACTTTGCTGTTTATGGTGTAGCTTTGGAAAAAGCACGCGAATTGGGCATGACTATGTCACTCTATGATGAATATGGCTTTCCCAGTGGCTCGGCAGGTGCGAGGAATTCTCGTGATACCAGCCTTTTCAATGAAAAGTATCCCGAATTAACAATCAAGCGACTTGATAAACACGAGGAAATTGTCACCGGCCCCACGGTATATGAAAAGACCGCTCCGCCGGGGAACATTATGAGTATTGTTGGTATGAATACGGTCACCAAAGAAATGGTGGATATAACGGAGAAGGTAAATCAAGGCGTGCTTCGGTGGAGTGTACCATCAGGCAGATGGAATATCATTTTTTTCATTTGTGTCAAAGATGGTTATCCCAGTTGTGATTATCTCGATCCCGAGGCTGTGGATAAGTTCATAGAAATGACCCACCAGGCTTATTATGACCGGTTTAAGGAATATTTCGGGACGACCATAGATTCGACCTTTTATGACGAACCTACCCTATACCGTGCCGAGGGACGTACCTGGACCGACAAATTCAATGAGAAATTTGAAGCAAAGTATGGTTTTAATCCCAGAGCCTATTATCCGGCTTTATGGTACGACATCGGGCCCGAAACCCAAGCTGCAAGGAATTACCTGTTCGGTTTTCGAACAGAACTGTATGCTTTAGGTTTTCCGAAGAGGATACAGGACTGGTGCGATAAACACGAGATTGAAACGACGGGGCACCAGGACCAGGAGGAAGTCATCAATCCCGTCAGCGTTTCGGGTGACCTGATGAAGTGCTTCAAATATCAGGCGATTCCCGGAGTAGATAAAATAGGCGGAAACCGCCCCGCAGAGAGAATATACAAGGTCATCAGCTCCTCGGCGTACAACTGGGACATGACACTTGTGATGAGCGAAACATATGGAGCTATGGGCAATTTGAGCTGGGCCGATATTTATGCTGTTGCCATGGAACAATATACCAAGGGCATCAACATACTAATTCCTCATGCGGTTTGGTATGACGATAAGAACGTCGTATTTAAGCCGGAGCTGTCGTACCGCAGTCCGATTTATGCCGAGGGGTTGCCGGAATTCAATACCTACATTGCCAGACTCAACGTGATGCTTCAGAATGATGGGCGGCATGTATCCGATATTGCAGTACTCTATCCTATTGCCACTCTTCAGGGCAGTCATCACTTGGATGGACCGCTTGGCTTTTATAAAGGCGGCGTAAACGTACCGGAGGCTGATTACGTGGAAGTTGGCGAGTTGCTTATTGCAGAAGCGGGTAGAGACTACACATTTATCCACCCAGAGGTGTTATATGACAATTGCATAATAGAAGGAAATGAACTTATTCTGCAAAACAAGATTCATTTCGAACGATTTAAGGTCTTTATCCTTCCCGGCCACAAAACCATCCAATGGAAAAATCTGAAGAAAATAAAAGAATTTTACGATAACGGGGGTAAAGTAATTGCTACCGGACAGTTGCCATTCAAGTCAGCGGAATTCGGGCATGATGGAGATGTGGTTCGGACGATAAAAGCAATGTTCGGGTCGAATACAAAACAAGACGCTTCAAATGATTTACATATCAAGAAGAACGGCAGCGGAGGTATGGCTATTCGTCTTAACAGCCTGAATGCAGCAACTTTGCGAAAAGCACTGGATGCCGCCGTTGATGTTTATGATGTAGAGTTTCAAAACAATAAAGTGTTGCGATATATCCATAAAATTATAAATGATACGGAAGTTTATT
>DAOUVA010000249.1 GCA_030667885.1 Phycisphaerae bacterium | reverse complement strand
GCAATACATTTGAGAGCTGCAGCACGGCGAAAGAGGTCCATGCAGAAATCTGCTCAATGTGCCATCCATTTTACACGGGTAAGCAGAAATATGTGGATACAGCCGGGCGGATAGAGCGTTTCCAGAAGAAATACGGCACAAGCTACCAACAGAAGGCCAAAAAAGACAAGCAACAATAGCTTGTTCTACAGGTAACAACTCGGGCTCCCATTCTGAAATGCATCAGGACGGGGGCTTTCGTTCTTTTGCCTGTGCCTGTAGTTGCGCAGAGATATCTTTAACGCAGGTGGGAGCCAGTCGGTCAAATACAGGCAATTTGCAGCAGCGCGGAAAAGCCCCTTGTGGCCAGGTTAGGCAAGGAGATTCGCAGGAGCACTTTTAGCGGAACGTAATTATGGCTGACAATACAGATAGTTTATTGGTAAAACTCGACGAAATCGAGGGACGCTTTAACGAAATCGAAAAGCTGATTTCCGATCCGGAGGTCGCCAGTAACACAAATAAGCTGATAGCGTTATCTAAAGAGCAGGGCAAACTCAGAGCAATGGTTACGAAATACCGCCGGTATAAAAAGGCGGTGGCCGGGATTGAAGAGGCCCAGCAAATATTAGACGACGGGGCCGCCGACGAGGACTTCAAGGAGCTGGCCAAAGAAGAGCTTCAAGAATTTGAAGGCCAAAAGGGCGCTCTGCTTAAGGAAATTACAAACACTCTGATAATGGCCGACGATATGGATGTTGACTCGGTGATAATTGAAATTCGGGCGGGGACGGGCGGTGAAGAGGCGGCTTTGTTCGCTCGCGATCTGTATAATATGTATGTACGATATGCAGAGAGCCGGAGGTGGAAAGTTGAGCAGCTTGACTTTCACGCATCAGAAAAGAACGGTTTTCGCGAGGTGATATTCGGCATGAAGGCGCCCGGTATCTGGTCTGAATTAGGGTATGAGGGCGGAGGGCATCGAGTGCAAAGGGTGCCGGAGACGGAATCGCAGGGCAGAGTTCACACATCAGCGGCGACTGTGGCGGTATTGCCTGAGCCTGAGGAGGTCGATATCCAGATAGCTCCTGATGAAGTAGTCGAGCATGTCTGCAGGTCGAGCGGGCCGGGGGGACAAAACGTAAACAAGGTCAGCAGCGCTATCAAGCTCGAACATATACCAACGGGAATCACTATCAGTATGCAGGATGAAAAGAGTCAGCATAAGAACCGGGCGAAGGCGTGGCGGGTTTTGAGGAGCCGGCTTTACGAATATCATATGAGCAAGAAAAGGGCCGAGCGCGATTCGCAACGTAAAACGATGATTGGCTCGGGCGACAGGTCTCAAAAAATCAGAACGTATAACTACCCGCAAAATCGCGTGACCGACCACAGAATTAATTTATCGCTTTACAGCCTGGATAAGATAATGGGCGGTGATATGGGGGAGTTAATTGCGGCTCTGAAAGATTACGACAGGCAGCAGCGGCTGAAAAACTTATAACGTTTCTTCGTGCAAAAAGGTTCCTGAGCCTTTAAATTTGTTTATGGGAAATCCAAGATGAGAGCACTCAGTAGTTTGGAGAAACCTGCAGTTTGTTTTCTGTTTTTGGCATCATTGCTCTGCTTTTCGAGAACAGCCAGATGCAACTCGGCGGTATTCAACATCCTCGATTACGGCGCAAAGGGTGATGGTAAAGCGAATGACGCTGCTGCAATTCAGAAAGCGATAGATGTCTGCGCCAAGACCGGCGGCCGTGTCCTGCTGCCTGCGGGTCGAACATTCTACAGCGGCGCAATATATCTCAAAGCCAATATAGACTTTCACGTTGAAAAAGGAGCGATACTTCTTGGAAGCTCAGACGAAGAGGATTACGGCGAGTACGCCGATGCATTGATAAACGCAGTTGACGCTCCCAACATTTCCATCACAGGGGGAGGGCAGATAAATGGAAACGCCTCTGCCTTCATAAAAGAATTGAGACCAGGCGGGGACATCTACGAACCGAAGTGGGGCACGCACAAAGGCTGCCTGGGCAGTAAAGGCACAACAAGACGCCGGTATATGCTTATCACTGTCGTGAAATGTGACCATCTGAAGATAACCGATATCACCCTGAAAGACTCGGCTTCCTGGTTTATTCATCCGGTTGGTTGCGACGACGTTCTAATTGACGGTATATCCATTATCGGCGACCTGAGAGTTCCCAACAACGACGGAATCGACCCGGACCACTGCAGAAATGTTCGCATCTCCAACTGCTACATTCACACAGGTGACGATGCTATCGTCTTCAAGAATACTCTGCTCTGTGATGAGTGGGGCGATTTGGGGCCGTGTGAAAATAATACCGTAACCGGCTGTGTCATAGTATCAAGGTCATCGGCTTTGAAGATTGACGAAGTTTGGAATGACTGCAGAAACATCGTATTTGACAGTTGCGTGATATACGCCAGCAACAGGGGGATATGCATACAGAGCCGTGATCGGGGTAATATCGAAAATATTATATTCTCGAATATTATTGTGAATACCCAACTCCATAGCGCATGGTGGTGGGGCAAAGCAGAGCCCATCTGTATTACCCACATGCCCCGGGATGCGGAAACTGAGCTTGGGAGAGTGAGTAATATTACGTTCAGCAACATCATCTGCAACAGTGAAAACAGCGTTTATATTCACGGGTGGAAGGGAAATCCCGTAGAGGACATCGTTCTCGACAATGTCAAGGTCACAATCGACAGGAAAACTCATTGGCAGGGCGGCTGGTATGATCCTCGTCCTGGAAGTGTTTTTAAGTCGAAAGCTCTAAAGCCTACCTCTCCAGAGGAAGAATTGAACCAGCGTAAAGGTCTTTACAAGCACAACACAGTTGGCATCTACTGTGAAAACGCGAAAGATTTGACGCTTAGAGACGTTCAGGTCAAATGGGGTAAGAATCGGCCGGAGTATTTTGGATCGGCCCTCGAAACACACAACGTAGAGGGCCTTGTCCTTGACAATTTCAAAGGAACTGCAGCTCACAAGGCTCAGCCCGATAGAATCATCGAATAGGTCCGCAGGATTATTAGTATTTTGTAAGATAGGATTGGATATGATAGTCGTTGTTACTGGAATGGTTGGCGTTGATAAAAAAAGCTATCTTGAGAAAGTATGCCGCTTCGCCGGGGAAAATGGAAAAGAGGTGCTGCTTTGCAATGTAGGCGACCGGATGTACGCCGAGGCACCGGATATTCCGCCGGGGAAAATTCTGGATATACAAATGAAAAGGCTGAATTCGCTTCGCCGAAGCGTATTCAAAGACATCATCGCAAAAGCCAAAAATGCCCCGAATTTGATAGTCAATACTCACGCAACTTTCCGCTGGCGTCACGGGTTATTTCCTGCGGTCGATTTCGACCAGATGCGGCTGCTCAGCGCCGATATGTATATCTGTATGATTGACGGCGTAAGCGCACTACATACCAGGCTTGCCAACGAACACTCAATGGAACACACTCTGAAAGATTTGATTGTCTGGCGGGAAGAAGAGATTATCGGCACTGAAATGCTGTACAAAGGTATTAACGAAAGGATTCCTTTTTACTGCCTTGCCCGGGGCACAGAAGAGCTAACCACCGATACATTCTACGGGCTTGTCTTTAACGGTGAATCCAAAAAAGCATACCTGAGCTTTCCCATGACCGCTGTCGAAGATATGGAAAATGTTAAAAATGAAATTGACGAATTTCGGCAAATGATGAAGCAATCATTTATCTGCTTCGACCCGGGCGATTTGGAAGAATCATATCTGCCGCTCAAGGCCCAGCGAGCAAGCGAAAAAGGGCTGGACTACGTCGAGGTGACGGTGCTGGGGCGGAAAGTCCGGCTGGATTTACACGAGGTCAAGCAAATCGAACGCGATATCAACAGCCAGATATATGCCCGTGATTTCATGCTGATTGACCAGTCGGAAATGATAATCAGCTTTATTCCGGCGATGGACGATGGACGAGCGGCAATATCCAGCGGAGTTGAGAGGGAACTTCAGCACGCTCACGAGGCGGCGAAAGAAGTTTATGTCATCTGGACGGCAAAGCAGAATCCTTCTGTATTTATTACCCAGACGGCGACGAAAGTCTTTGACAATACAGTTGCCGCAATGGACTTTTTCAAAAAGAAAGGGTATATACAAAGAAGTTAAATGTCGAATATCGAGAAGCAAATATCGGAAAAGGAATTGGCCGGCTGTATTGACCATACGCTGCTTGATGCTGCGGCTACAAAAGAGCGCATCGAACAGTTGTGTGAAGAGGCAAAGTCATACGGATTTCATACGGTTTGTGTTAATCCACGTTGGCTTGCTTTGGCGGCTGAGCGATTACATAATACGAAAGTAAAAGTCGGCGGCGTGGTAAGTCTGCCTCTCGGCGGTGACACGACGAAAATCAAAGTCGCTCAAGCAAAGGATGCTGTTTTTGCGGGCGCTGACGAGATTGATATGGTTGCCGATTTGGCCGCGATAATAGCAGAGGACGTAAGATATCTTCAAGCTCAGTTTTCAGGCGTGCTGAAAATATGCCGATCGATGAGACCTGCGGTGGTGCTTAAGGTGATAATCGAATCGGCCGCACTTAATAATGACCAAAAGATATTCGCCTGCCAGGTGGCCCAAAGGTGCGGCGTAGATTTCATAAAGACCAGCACGGGAATGAATCCCGCCGGTGGAGCAACCATTGAAGATATTAAGCTAATGAAGGAGACAGCTCCGAAATGCAGAATCAAGGCGGCAGGCGGAATCAAAACGGCAAAGCAGGCCCTTGAAATGTTAGCGGCAGGGGCTGAAAGGATAGGCACTTCTGCAGGCGTACAGATTATAAATGAATTCAGGGCGGGACAGCAATGACAGCAGGGGCGGTTACCAAAACGGATAATCAAATTCTCTGCAAGCCGCACTGCAAAGAGATTCGCGGGTCCATAGATTTACCGGCCTTGAGCGAAAGATTTGCCAGCCTAAAATCGGCCTCAATTCTCGGCGGCAATGCTGCCAAGGGGGATGCGGACAGATTCAGCTACTGGGCGGCAGAGCCTAAAGAGATATTCGAATTTAAGACGGGACAAAAAGATCCGTTCGGAAAACTACAAAAAGTCCTGAATAAATATAAAATCGCAGACCATAAGGGCAACCACACTGGGTTGCCCCTACGAGGGATGTTCTGCGGGGGATGGATTGGATATTTCAGTTATGAACTCGGCAGATATATTGAAAAGCTCCCGGAAACGACAATAGACGACCTTAAGATGCCGCTGATTCGGCTCTGTTTTTACGACAAGTTAATTGCCTACGATCATGTCGAAGGAACTGTTTGGCTAATCGCCCTGGAGTTGCCGGGTGATTGCGAAAAACCTCAGGACAAACTTGCATTTCTGGAGGAGTTGCTGAGAGAATCACAAACAATCCGCATCTCGGAACCCAAGCCCGCCGACCTTGAAACAATAGACTTTTCACATATTCGCTGCAATATGGATAAAGAGTATTACCTGCGGACGGTCGAGAAAATAAAACGCTACATTTATGACGGCGAGGTCTATCAGATTAACTTTTCACAGCGATTCGAATGTGAATACGAAGCGGAAGCGATAAATCTCTATCACTGGCAAAATCATTATAATCCAAGCGGCTACGCCTCATATATCGACAGCGGAGATTTTCATATAGTGAGCGCCTCGCCTGAGATGTTTGTCACAATCGATGACGGCTTTATCCGAACCAAGCCGATCAAGGGCACCCGTCGGCGTATCAATGAGACGGGCCGGGAAAACCCGCAAATAAAACAAACAAACACAAATAATTTTAATGAGCTGCTTTATAGTGACAAAGAACGCGCTGAGCTTAATATGATAATCGACCTGGAGCGAAATGATGTAGCTAAAATCTGCAAGCCGGGGACAAGGAAAGTAACTCAGCCCAGGACGATTGAAAGCTATCCGACGGTTTTTCATGCTGTGGCTACGGTGGCCGGAGAGCTTCGAGATGACATAACAATCCGCGATATTTTGAAGGCGATGTTCCCGGGCGGCTCTATCACCGGCGCCCCGAAAATCCGCTCGATGGAAATCATCGACGAAACCGAGCCGACCGCAAGAGGTGTTTATACCGGCAGTATCGGCTTTATCGGCCTTGACGGCAGTGCGTGCTTGAATATTGCGATACGAACGATTATTATCACAAAACGAAAAGCCTTTGCCCAGACCGGTGGTGGAATAGTAGCAGATTCAGACCCCGAGGCTGAATGGTCCGAGACTATTACGAAGGCAAGGGCATTACTCGCCGGGATAAAAGCAACACAAAAAAGTAAACAACGTATAGTGGATATTAAAAAGAAAAAAACGGAGTCCTTAAGAATCAAAATAAAATAATGGAAAAAGTATTTCTAAATGACAAACTAATCGATGCCGAGAAGGCCTGTATATCCGCGACGGACAGCGGATTTTTATATGGAGCAGGGCTTTTCGAGACGATGCGAAGCTACGACGGCGTGGTCTTTGCGCTAAAGGACCATCTGGACAGATTGTTTACCAGCGCCGGCGCTTTATCTATCAATAATCCATACGATAAGGAATATCTCACTGATGCTATTTACAAAGTGCTTCAAGCAAACAAATTGACCGATGCACGTTTACGATTGACACTTAGCAACGGTCCGATGGCCGGGGCCGAGGAGCAGCGG
>DAOUVA010000456.1 GCA_030667885.1 Phycisphaerae bacterium | reverse complement strand
TCGCACTACGAAGCAAACAAAATCATTGAGCTGGAAGGCAAGAGCCTGCTGCCGATTTTCAAAGGACGCAAACGCAAAGGTCATGATGCGATATTCTGGGAGTTCATGCGCAATAAGGCCGTTCGCAAGGGTAAATGGAAACTGGTTACCATTGGCGATAATCCATGGCAGCTATATAATATGGAGACCGACCGAACCGAGCTTAACGACCTCTCAGCGAAAATGCCTGAAAAGGTCGCCGAATTAGCAAAACTGTACGATGCCTGGGTCCGTCGCTGCAAAAAAGCAAAACAAATATAAAAGAGGAAATTATTAAATGAATCGACGCGAATTTATTAAAAGTCTAAGTGGCAGCGCATTAGGCCTGCTGGGTACCACCGCTCTCGGAAGCTGCGCACAGACAATGTCATCCCGAAAGCCAAAGAAACAGCCGAATATCCTTTTTTGTCTCGCCGACGACTGGTCCTGGCCCCATGCGAGCATAGCCGGTGACAAGGTCGTCAAAACACCGATCTTCGACCGCGTGGCCCGCGAAGGTGTGCTCTTTGAAAATGCGTTTGTATCATCACCTTCATGCACGCCGTCGCGAGGAGCAATCCTGACCGGCCAGTACCACTGGCGGCTGGAAGAAGCCGCCAACCTCTATAGCACCCTGCAGACGAAGTTCGACGTATATCCCGACCTGCTGGAATCGGCCGATTACCATGTAGGTTACACACGCAAGGGATGGGCGCCCGGCTCCAATGAACCGGGCGGGCGAACACGCAATCCCGCCGGGCCGCGTTACAAAAACTTCACAGAATTTATGAAAGCCCGACCACAGGACAAACCGTTCTGCTTCTGGTTCGGCAGCTCAGACCCGCATCGGGCCTATAAATGGCAGTCCGGCATCAAGAGCGGCATGAAACTCCAGGACGTTGAAGTGCCTGCCTGCTTCCCCGATAGCCCGGAAGTCCGAACGGATATATGTGACTACTACTGGGAGGTTCAGCGCTTCGATACAGAGGTCGGCGAGCTATTGAAGAGCCTCGAAGAAAATGGCGAGCTTGACAATACTTTGGTGGCAATCTCCGGCGACAATGGTATGCCGTTTCCACGCTGCAAAAGCAATCTCTATGACCTGGGCACCAATGTCCCCCTCGCTGTCCGCTGGCCCACGGCTGTCAAAGGCGGCCGGGTTGTCGATGACTTTATCAGCCTTTCCGACTTGGCGCCGACCTTCCTCGAAGCGGCCGGATTGAAACCAACCGCCGATATGACCGCTCGAAGTTTTCTTAACATACTGACATCGAATAAATCTGGACGTGTGGACCGCAAACGCAATCACATACTTACCGGCAAGGAACGCCACGTACCCTCTCAGGAAACCGGCGCTGACGGCTATCCTATGCGGGCGATAAGGACACACGATTTCCTGTACATCCGCAACTTCAAACCGAACCGCTGGCCCTCCGGCCATGCCAAAGGTTTTGCTCAACCAACTGAAATAGTCATATCAAAACCGCGCGGCACATTCTATGGTTACGCTGACGTTGATGCCGCTCCGACAAAATCTTATATGTTGAAGTACCGAAACGAACCGCAGGTCGCCAGACTTTTCGAGCTTGCCTTTGGAAAGCGCCCCGCTGAAGAGCTTTATGACCTTCGCAAAGACCCCGACCAGCTAAATAACGTAGCCGGAAAGCCTGAATATGCTATGATAAAAAGCAGGCTCGCCACCAACCTCTTAACCGAACTGAAAGCGACCAAAGACCCCCGTGTTTTAGGCAGGGGAGATATCTTCGATAAATATCCATACTACGGCGGCGGAGTAGAAGGCGTCTCACAAAAGCCAACTCCAAAAAAAGATTAACACACGATAAACGCACAAAAAGCCGAGTCAAAATACTCGGCTTTTTGCTTTATTCATTTCCTTAAAAATTTATTCTGGGAGGTTTTCTGCTGATATGTCCTTTACACTCAAATCGCCGTAGATTACGCGGTAAGTTTCTGCCCCTTCCGGCTGATACCAGAATATCGCCGTCTCGGCATCACCGAGCTTCACACCATTGCCCGCATAATGCCATTCGCCCTGGCCCTTGAAGAACCGAATGAACAGCAAATATCGACTAATTTTCATCCCCAGCTCAGTCTCCTCATCATCAGACAACCCGAGTGCATCGATTTTCTCTTCCATTAAGGGGGCCTCTTTGATAAAGTCCTCTACAGCAACGCTTTCGGGAAATTGACCACCCCCGAATACTTCTGCGCGAATACGAAGACCTTCAACAAAATCCTCCTCGGTAGATCCCATCAGGTCAAGCTCGACCTGCTGAAGTTTATATCCATCCGGAACATCCATACTGAACAGCGATTCGTCCATTGGTACATCGAATTTGACATTTTTACAGATGATCTTCATTTGTCCGCTCACCTGTTCGATCCGCACAGGCAGCGCTGTTTCAGGATCGGCCCAGATTGTGATTTCTGCCTTGGGATGCCTGGCTAAAAAGCCGACGACTTTCTGTCCCTCGATTTCCTGTTCGCCAAGTTCTTCGACCTCAAAACCCGGCCTCTCCTGCAACTCGTTAATGATATTTCTTAGCGTATCCATATAATTCGGCATCGAAGGCAGACCTTTCAAGTCAACATATGCCGCTTCTTTCTTGGAAATTGTCAGTGACAAAAGCCTCCAGGCCTCCAGATCAATAATGGTCACAACGTCCTCCATATGAGACATAGTTCTTCTAATTAGCGGACCCTTTATCTGATCATGGATGACCGGCCCGCCTGATTCTTCATCGCCGATGATAATGTCTAATACCGCAGTCTGTGCATTTAGAATTGGTTTAATAACATCGGCAAATGTAACTGTTCCGGTGGACAAACCCGCAAAGTGCATCGCTATAAGTACCCCGGAAATTACCACCACCGCAGCGGCTATTTTTGTAATCGGACTTCTCATAATTTTTCTCCATAATGAAATAGAGTTAATAGATTCTCTCAAATTTCCTGACCGCTTTCGTGAGCTTGCCTCAAATGCCTTGGCAGATTCTTCCTTTAGTTTGTTCAGGAACTCACGGTCAGGCACAACGCTCTTACGCCCCACAGAAGAAAGTAACGAGCTGAACTTCGCATCATCTGATTGTTTCTTTTTATCAAATTTCATGGCGCCATCTCCAATATGCCGGGCGTAGAATGCGTCAACCTCTTAAAGGCCAGGCGAAAGGCCTTTCTGGCTCGGGCCAATTTCGACCGAATAGCTACAGATGAACCGTTAGTTTCTTCGGCAATGTCTTCTATTGTTAAACCGTCTACATATTTTGCCATTAATAACCTCTGATATTCCGCTGATAACTCTGCGAGTGTATATCTGACCAGAGTTGCCAATTCAGCAGACTCAAGCACTTCGGCCGGCGGCTTCTCCCTGCCTTCGATCCAATCTGATGTTTGGCCATCTAACGAGCTCCACCACTGCTGAGCACGAGCAATGATTTCCTTTGACGTTCGCTTGCGATAATGCAGGGCTACCTGCCGTTTCGCGATGGCCCATAGCCAGGTCCACAATGAACCACGGCGAGGATCATAATTCTTAGCCGAACGCGCCGCAGCTAACAAGGTCTCCTGCACCACGTCCGCAACAGAAGCCGGATCATGAGCCATTAGCCTTGCAACATTACACCATAGCTTTTCAGCATACAGTTCATACAGACTCAACCAGGC